>DUGE01000092.1 GCA_013331595.1 Microcaldota archaeon
TGAAGTACAACTCGTGCAGTTTCAAAATGAATTCCCGGCTCAAGTCTCCCTCGGACGACTTCATGAACTCGAATGTTTTCGCGGCTGCCTTCGCTTCAAGCACGTCGTCCAAAGGCTTGTTCGGGGAAATGTTTTCCCCAAGCAGCAACTCCACTTCTTTCGGCGTGAGCGTCGAGCCTTCAATTGAATTGGTATTGAAGACGAACGCCATCAGGAAATTCTGGTCGAACTGCTCTTGAACGGTTTTTGACTGGGCGGCATACCTTTTCCAGAAAGCCCGATTGACTTCATCCGCTTCCCGAATTTCATCTTTCNNAGTATTACTCAAATATGTTTAAAACCCCATGAGTAATACGCAAAAAGAGTAATAAGTGCTCCTGCCAAGCGCAGAAAAAAAACGGCGCAAGAAAAGACACTAAACCGTTTTCATAGTTAAATCAAACATCTTTAAGGGACATTAGGTTTAACTCGGTATTTAGTTGATCCATTTCTTCCTTGGAAAACGTTTGCAAATTTTTTAGTGCCAGTTCGCTTTCTTGCCTACTTTTTTTCAGAATAAATATGAAAAAGGCTATCAGTATTACGATGCCAACTAGAGCAAAATATCCCCAAAAATAATCTCCCTCTTTTATGCCAGCAACGGCCACAATAATATTTGAAAGAAAACCTAAAATTAACCCAGCAAGCAAAAACATGACGCTAGATTCTTGGGAGTCAAATAGTTGAAAACGTAATTTTTCTTGTTCTTTCGCCATTTCACGAACTTTTTGCCGAATGGAACTAAGTTTGTTAAACCTCAACCTAAGTTCTTCAGTAGATGACGTAAAAATTCACCCTCACCATCTCCCGTATTTTCTTTTCGCCTTAACGTGTAGCGTATAATGCGCCTGTTGGTTCGGAAAAGCGCGCAAGTTGCTTCGCCGGTTGTCGGTTTTAACACGGTTCTTGTGATGGATTACTTCACCCGGCCGAAGCTTGCGACCGAGTTTTTGTTCTGCAACATACTGGTGGACTGCTTTCCCGGAATTCGCAAAGTGCTTATAGCCTTTTTTGTCTTTGTACAATCGAACCATTCAAAAACCGCCCGTTTTAGTGATTAATAATGCAAGATACTTTTGCGCCTTGCTCGTTAATTACGACCGATGCAATTACATANNAAAGTCTTACTAAATGGGGAAACATAGGGCGTTGGCTTACAATACAACCAATTAACATTCTCTCCAACACTGGATCCAGGCTTACACTTTACGACGCCAAAACCATAAGCCGATTGTTCATCATTTATTGGCATTGGACAATCGAATGAGAAGGTATCCGTTCCACACTTCAAGTTATTTCGTTTAATGAAATCTTTGGATAACGTCAAAATCCCCGAATCTCGCGTTTGTAAATTGTTGCAAAACTCAGAATCGGGAACAGTGTAATTGCGTGTCGATGCAACAATTTTATCAACGAAATTCAACCCAGAGCTTAACAAGTAGAAAGCGATAACCAGAACTAATAACGCCAGTCCGATAAGTGTTCTGAAATCAATTACTACAAAATCCCAAAGACGCATAAAAAAACCCACCTTTTTTCAACACCAATTAGGAAAAGCCAGGTAAAAAAGTGTNNGTTTTGCTCGACAAAAAAGATAGTGCTCCGTCCGGGATTTGAACCCGAGTTGCTGGCTTTCTTCGGCTTCCATAAAGGAAGAGGTTTAGAAAGGAGGAACCTTGGTTCCTCCTTCTATTGAAAGGCCAGCGTCCTGGACCGAGCTAGACGAACGGAGCGACCATGCATTAAGGCATGAGGAGAAAATTTGGTCGTCGGAGTTTTAAAGAACTTTGCGTTGGCGCAAGGAACGGTAGACTTCGCCCGCAATGTCCCGCTTGTCCCTTAAAACTCCGTTTTTCACGCACTTGACTACAACCCACTTCTTTTCTTTCGCGAGGCGAACGTAATTGGAATAAACTTTTTTTGCGAAAGCCCTATCCTTTTCATGGATGTCTCTCGTTACACCCTTGATTTTGCTTTTCCTTGCGGACAAAAGTCTGTCGGAAAGGCCAGGTGGAACGTCAAGGAAAACAACCGCATTCGCCAGCGGCAGGCCATTCTCAACAGCCTCAATCCAATCGAGCATTTTTTTTCTTTCAGCCGGCCGCAAACCCACGGTCTGGTAGGCCATGTTGGCGTAAGTATACCGGTCGAGGATAACAATCGCGCCTTTCTTTAGCAAAAGCTCGATTTCTCCCTTTCTCGAATAGCGGTCCAACGCGTACAAAAGGCACACAAACTTCCTCGGCAGGTTTTCCCTCTGCCCGAACTCGCCCTTCAAATATTTTGAAATTAGCTTGCCGAAAGGCGTTTCGTAGGAAGGAAAATCAATCAAAACAACCTTCTGGCCTTTCGTATTTAGAGTAGAAACCAAAAGCTCGGCCTGGGTTTTCTTCCCTGAAGCGTCAGTGCCCTCGAAAACAATAAGCGGCATGCAAAAACCATTTGAACGTTTTAAAACTTTTTTTCACTTCAACAGGGTTTTGAGTATGACGCCTGCGAACGGAATGAGGAGGTTGTCGTCCACCTTCAAGTCAACGGCCTCGATTATCGCGAAAACCACGGAATAAAGCACGGCATTGGCCGGGCCGAGAAAGTACATTGAAGCTGCGATGCTAACCAGGGCAAAGGCAAGAGTGCCTTCCCAAGTTTTCCGTTTGTTAATGGGAAGCTTGTGCTTGCCCGACATGCCGATGAGAGTTGCAAAACCGTCGCCGAAAGCGAGGATTGCTATTACGCCGAGCGCGAAATTCAAGTCAACTGCGGAAACTAGGAACAGTGTCCCTGCAACGTAGGCCAAGCCCCCGCGGGCCGGCAGTTTTTCGTTCCTGTCGAACTGGTCGAGCAAGTGTTCCGCAAAGCCGTTTTTGAAGCCGTTGAGCTTAAGCTGCACGAAAACAAAGCCGAGGAACAGAAGCACGCCGAGGAAGGAAATCAGGGGCTCGCGGCCCACGGCCAAGCCCATTAGGATAAGCAGGGCNNCAAAAATCATGTGCAAAACTTGCCTTGCCATTTCGTTCATTTGCATTTCGACCTTTTTTCACTCGACCCTTTTCGTCAGGAGATTTTCCTCGAACAGCCCGTCCAAATCGATTTTTGAAGAATACGAACCGAAAAACTTTTGGTTCAACTGGAAAACCACTAGAAACACCAGGGCTCCGAGCGCGAAGCCTCCGGCAACCTGTGGAAACGTATGGACGCCCAGCCACAATCGGGAAAAGAAAATGATTATCGCGAAAGCCGCGTAGTAGGGGAACAGAAACGAGCCAAGCGCTCCGAGCAGGAATACGGTTGCGACAACGGCGTGGTCTGATGGAAAGCCGAAGGAAGCGGGGCACAACACTTTCGATTCCAGGTCAACGCACGGCCTCGGCTGGGCGATGAAAACCTTCAGCCCGATGCCCAAGCTTGCCGCAATGAGGAGGGAAAGGAAGAACACTTTCCTGTGCTTGGAAAACAAGTAGAAAAGAAGCAGGGAAATTATGCAAAAGGCAATGAAGCCCCACTCGCTGTTGAACAGGATGGACACTGCGTCAAGAAGGGAATTAACCATAAACAATCAAAACGCTTAATGAAGGCAAGTTTTTTAGGCTTGCTAAAGCAAGAGAAATAAGCCTATACTTTTAATTAAAAAAATGGAGAGGTTTAGAAAGGTGAAAACTCGTTTTTCATAAAGGAAGAGGATTAGAAAGGAGGAACCTTGGTTCCTCCTTCTGCCGGAGTAGCTCAGCCTGGTTAGAGCGCCAGATTCATAACCTGGAGGTCGGGAGTTCAAAGCTCCCCTCCGGCACGTACAAAGAGGAGACGCCATGCGAATTTTCCCGAGAACTGGAAAAAAACAAAGGAAAAAAGCTTTGCCAGAATTGCCCAACCCGGGAAGAGTGCTGAGAGTAGAAGGACTTCCAGGCAGGGTTGTTTTTCTGAAACCTGGCAAAAAAGGGAAATTAGTGGTTAGCGTTACTCAAACGCACGCAGTAAAACCTTCGCAGGAAGAATTGAGGGAAGGGCAAAAGCGGTTAGCTAGAATTAAAGCCATTGAACAGCGCGAGAGGATAGTAGGCTGGCTTAATCTCTCTGAAAACGAACGGCAGGAGTGGAAGACACTTCAAATGCAACTAGGCACTCTTGCAAAAGCAACTAAAACAATCAGAATGACTAGAACGATGAGTATTGAAGCTTCGAGAGTAAAACAGGCAGAAACAAGGGATGCGACCAGAGAAACCAGTCAAATAGAAAGAGATGCGGCGAGCACTGCAGCGAAAATAGAGAATATTTTCAAGGCAAATATAAAGTCAGGTTGGAGAAGAAAAATCAAAGCAAAAAGAGCACTGCGGCAAATAAGAGCGTTGGGCATCAACGTCAGTTCCTTGAAAGCGGCTCAAGAACGCAGACTAAATCTTTTACGAAGGTTTGCGAGAAAATAAATCGCGGTTAAATTCAGCCGTGGAAAGATTCGATGAAATAGTCCTGCCCCGATTGCCGGAGGAAAATGCTGTGCGACGGAACCACGTGCTTACTTTCACCGGTGAATTCCGTTACCAAAAGCTTGTCCGACGGAACCATTTTTTCCGGCAACTTATCCAAGTCGAACCACTCGATCTCACCCTCAACCGAATGCGAGGTTGCCAGGCTTTTCGGCTTCAAAGAGCATATGAAAAGAAGGAAGTGCTTGTCTTGCTCGGGCGCATCGGGATTTTCCGGCTTCACTATTTCCGAAGCAACTCCCCTCAAGGCAACGAACTCGCATTCAACGCCCGTCTCCT
Source organism: Microcaldota archaeon (assembly GCA_013331595.1). The sequence goes on from DUGE01000092.1 coordinate 4,800, forward strand.
CAAGAGCCTCGCGCAAGGCCGCTTCCTTCAAGCCCTCGCCGAATTCTATCTTCCCACCCGGAAAACCCCAGAGGCCGCGGAAAACCTCTCCCTTGCGCTTCAAAAGCAGGATTTTCCCATCGCGGACAATAACGTCAAGCACTATGCCCAAGGGCGCCTTCCAACTTTTTTCTGGTGCCTGCGTTTTTTCAGCCATGGCCAACCTTGCCCCGCGCAAAATCCTTCTTCCCACCGCCCTTCGCGTTCTTCGAGTGCAGCAAGGCAACAGCATCTTCCTTGCTCTCGCGGCCCGCTGCAGCGGCAATGAAACCATCCTTATTCCAAAGCACCACGCTAGCTTTCGGATTCAACTCGACGGCCTTCAACACTATTTTCTCCAAAAGCCGCTGGGGCGCGTTCAACTCCATTTCCGTTTTTGTCGAAGCGGAAAATTCTTTCGCCAAACTCTCGGCATTCCGCTCCCACAATTCCTCCAATTCCTTCTTCTGCAGTTTCCACTCTTCAAAAAAGCGTTTTACGGTTGCAGGCAATTCGTCCAAATGCACGCTCAAAACCGATGCCGATTCCTTCAGAAATTTCTCCTGCTCGCCAACGTGCGCCAAAGCCCTGTTGCCGGCCTTGTAGCGCAAGCGCAAAACCCCATCTTGCACCTGGTCTATGCCAACGATTTTAATGAAACCAATGTCTTTCGTGCTCTCGCAGTGCGTGCCACCGCAAGCCTGGATGTCCCAATCGCCTATTTCGACAATGCGCACCTGGTCTGAAGGCGGGCCTCCGCCCTGGTAAATACTAAAGCCGTACTTCACCTCGGCTTCCTTGCGAGGCTGGAACGAGCATTTTATCGGCAGGCCCTGGCGCACTACCTCGTTTGCAAGCCTCTCGACTGCANNCTGCAGCCCGCTCTTCATCCGTGATTTTCCTGAAGTGAGTAATGTCAACGTGCCCCTCGTCCTCGTCCTTGCGCGAGCCTGCTTGCCAAACGTTCCCGCCCAAGATTTCCCTGGCCGCGCGAAGAACGACGTGCGTGGCCGAATGGTGCTTTCGAATATCTTCCCGCCTTTTAGCGTCAAGCTTGAGTGAAACGGTTTTTCCTTTCGCGAAAACACGGAGAGAATCCAAATAATGCACCACGAGGCCGTCCTGCTTTTGCGTGTCTTTCACGAAAACGCCGTCAATCCAGCCGTGGTCTCCGCACTGGCCTCCGCCCTCGGGATAGAAGACGGTCTGGTCGAGCACGAGCTTGTCCTGCTTTGCCTCCAAAACCTTCGCCTGCAATTCATAGAGGAAAGACTTGTCGTAGTAAACTAGCTTGGTTGGCTTCAAATTGCCAGCAAATTCCCTTTGCTTGACGTTCTTCTTTTCAAGCAAGTGCTTGTCCGTAAGCCGCTTGTAAAAATCCGTTGGAGCTGAAATCTGCACGCCCTGCTGTTCCGAAATCCGTTCTACCAATTCCGGCGTTATGCCGTGGCTTTCGTACAAGACCATCATCTTGTCTGAACTCAAAACTTCCTTGCGAGCAATAATCTCCCTAACCTTGTTGGAAGCAGCCTTAAGCGATTCGGAGTATTTCACTTTCTCCACGTCAATTATTTCTTGCAATTCAGGAAGCCTCTCTTCAAACTCCGGCCACAGTGGCTTCAAATCGCGAGCGTGGATTTTCATCAAATCCATCAAGTCAAAGCCAAGCGAGTAATCGTGGATGAAAGAAAAACAACGCCTGAACAGGAGGCGCAGGTTATAGCCGCCGCCCGTATTCGCAGGCAAACCGCCGTCCGCCAACGCCCAAAGCAAGGTGCGAGAGTGGTCGGCCAGCGCATAAATAGCCTGCATTGGCGCTATTTGCTTCTCCATTTCCTCAAGCGTAAGACCGAGCATTGACGCAATTTTCTGCTTTTCCTCGCGCAAATTGCGCACTGAATCAACGTCAAGCCCTGACGAAAGCTCGGCATAGCGGTGCAACAGCTTGTCGTCAAACTTCAGCCCGCTTTCTTTTTTGGCGAAAGCAATTGCATTTGGAAAAACCGCGTCGTAGGCAGTTAAAGTTCCTGAATAATACCACAAGAGCCGTTCAAAGCCCCAGCCGACGTCAACCACTTTCATGGGCAGATCTTTCATGCCGTTGTCCCAGTAGTACTGCATGAAAACACTGTTGACAAGCTCGCTTCCATTCGCAAAACTCTCGATGCACGGGCCGAACGCCGAGAAATCCGGCATGCTCCAAACGTCCTCGGAATAATTCAAGTTGTTCTTGTCAACTTTCAGCACGTTAGTAAGGAAATCGTAGTTCAGTTGAATCGTTTCATCCAACCAGTAGCTTCCCTTTTCCTTCGGGTAATTGAAGGATTTCTGGCCGGCCATCATGAAACCGCTGAAATGCCTTCCAGTAACACCAACGTTCGCAATATCCACGAAGCGCAAGCACGGTTGGGGCACGACAAGCGGGTTGGAAGGATACTCGAAAACCACCTTGCCTTGCTCAAGCCTCTGAAAATCCACCACGTCGGCAATAACAAAAAACAGGTCGTCACGCCATTTCGACAGAATCGGGTAGCGGGGAATGACCTCGTGGCCGTTCTTCTTCCAGAATTGCGCGAACTTCTTCCAAAAATCAGCATAGCTTTCCTTAACCGGGTTTTTCTTGAAGAACGAGTACGGCTCGTGGGAACTGTCCCCGCAAGAATCAGTATCTCCCTGGGTCCAAAAGTTCTTGCCGCACTTGGCGCACTTCTTGCGCGCGAAACCCTCGTCAGTGAAAAGTTTTACGTTATAGTAATTACTGGGGTTTTTCGCAAATTCGCCCTTCAAGTAATCCTTGGAAACTTGAATTCCACTAGAAGTCATAATCATATTAAGGCAAATTAATTAAAGAGCTTACTCACGGACAGCATTCCTCCAGGAAAAACTCGTGAATGCGGCCGTCGCCCGTAAGCTCAGGATGGAAGGCGGTTGCGAAAAGGTTTCCCTGCACTGCCGCGACAATCTTTTTCCCGTGGAAAGCAACAGCTTTGCAGTTGCCCCAAACGCGCTCTATGCTCGGCGCGCGGATGAAAATCCCGGGAAAATCAAAACCCTTGCCTGAAAACTTGAAGTTCAACTGCGCTTCGAAACTTTCCCTCTGCCTGCCGAACGCATTTCTGTTGATTTGCATTTGCATCAAGTTCAAAAGCGCCTGACCGGTTTTCCTAACTTGGGAATCGCCTTTTGAAGCGAGGAGTATTGCGCCGGCACAAGTTCCCCAAACCGGAAACCCACCCAAGGCAAGCTCGCAGGTTTTTTCAAACAACCCGCTCGACTGCATGAGCTCGCTGATGGTCGTCGACTCGCCACCAGGAATGACAAGGGCATCGGATTTTTCCAAATCGCCCACTCGCCTTACGGAAATGGCTTTAACGCCGAGGGAATCGAAAGCATGCAAGTGCTCGGAAACGTCGCCCTGCAAAGC
>DUGE01000033.1 GCA_013331595.1 Microcaldota archaeon
GTCAACGACAACCTCAACCTATTGAAAGCATTAACCCGACTTTTTCAACAAAGCCAGTGAAAAAAGGGCATAAAGTCGGCTTTGAAATAGGGAAAGAATGGCTTGCAGAAATCATGGACCCGGAGTATATGGGATTACACAATATGGCCCAGTTCATATGGGGCCTAAGGCAGCAAGAGGCAGAAATCATACCAATTGAAGATGAAAAACGCCACTACAAACAAGGCAAAGTGATTGAAAAACGAGTACTAAGCCCATTAGACAGGAAACTTGATAAAAAATACAATAAAATTACATTCCAACGGTCGGTAGTGCATGCAATCAATTCATTGAAAAATGATGTCGACGTAATCGTGGTTGGGCAAAATCACGCAGTTCATATTGCAGAACTCTTGAAGCGAGCTGGCTATGAAGTGGAATTGAACGTAAACAGGCAGTTTCAAAAGGAAAACCAACGACTGCAAGAAAAAGCCAGTAAAGACCCTGTGTTTAACAGGCGATTAAACCGGCTTGCTGAATTCATAAACAGAAAGGCAAACTCCGCTTGAAACAACGTTTTTAACTCATAGCCATCAAATCCTATAAGGCGTCTTTTTGGTGGCGTTTATCACTATAAAGGTTAGAAGCAATGACTCAAGCTGAACTCAACATTGGCACGATTGGCCACGTGGACCACGGCAAAAGCACGCTAGTGCAAGCTTTAACGGGAAAATTTCCGGACACGCATTCTGAAGAGTTGAAGCGCGGGATTACAATCAAGCTCGGCTACTCCCAGGCAACGTTCTACAAATGCCCCAAGTGCCCAGAGCCACAATGCTATTCCACTCAACCAAAATGCCCCAATTGTGGGAGTGAAGGCACGGAACTCCGAAAAGTTTCATTTCTCGATTCGCCAGGACACGAGACGCTCATGGCAACGGTCATTGCAGCGTCAAGCATCATGGACGGCGCTTTGTTTGTAATCGCTGCTAATGAAGAGTGCCCCCAGCCGCAGACCGTCGAGCATTTGATGATTCTCGAAGCTGCAGGAATAAAGAACGTCATTGTAGTGCAGAACAAGGTTGACTTGGTTGCTGAGGAAAAAGCGAAAACGCACTACAAGCAAATCAAGGAATTCCTGAAAGGCTCACTTTTGGAAAACGCCCCGGTCATTCCCGTTGTTGCGAACGTCGGCGGAAACCTCGATGCGCTCATCCAAGCAATCCAGGAAACCATTCCCCTGCCAACAAGACCTGAGGGTCAAATCCCGCGCATGCTCGTTGCCCGCAGTTTCGACGTTAACAAGCCTGGCACGGACATTCCCAAGCTTTCTGGCGGGGTTTTGGGCGGCAGCATAGTGCAAGGGGAATTCAAGATAGGCCAGGAAATCATGATTTTGCCAGGTTCGCTGCGCATCAAGAAAAACAAGGAGCACTACGAGCCTTTGACTACGAAAATAGCCGCGCTTTTCGCGGAAAAGGAAAAGCTCACTGAAGCAAAGCCAGGAGGGCTTGTAGCAGTGGGAACGCAGCTCGACCCTGCGCTAACGCACTCCGACTCACTAGTTGGAAATGTCATCGGCCTGAAGGACTCAATGCCTCCAGTTTATTCCGAAATCACGGTTGAAATAAAGCAAATGCCGCGCCTGCTTCAAAACTTTCCCGCGGCCTTCAAGCCAAACGAGCCGCTGGTGCTCGGAGCAGGAACTGCGACGACAGTCGGCTTTGTAATCGAGCAAAAGAAGAAGGGCGTGAAAATCGTCTTGAAGAAGCCCATTTGCCTCGACAGGGAAGGCAAGCTGGCAGTATTGCGAAGGGCCGAAAACCGCTGGCGGCTTTACGGCACTGCCAAGATAGTGCAATAGGCACACGAATTTTGGTGAGAGAACCCATGCGTCTTGTTTTACTCGGACCGCCCGGAAGCGGGAAAGGAACGCTCGGAAACACATTGGCTAAGAGCAAGGGCGTGCCCCACTTGAGCACTGGGGACATGCTGAGGCAGGAGATTGCCGACGAAACCCCGCTCGGAAAAAAGATAGCACCCATAGTCAACAGCGGCAAGCTCATTTCCGACGACATGATTATTGAAGTCATCAAAAACCGTTTGGGCCACGACGACTGCCAGGAGGGCTTCGTGCTCGACGGCTTTCCCCGCACGCCTGCCCAGGCCGTGGCTTTCGACGCAATGCTTTCAGGCTTGAACCTCGAGCTCGACGCGGTGCTTTTGCTCACTGCGTCTAAAGAGGAAATAATCCGCAGGCTTTCCGGACGCAGGCTATGCAGCCAGTGCGGGACGATTTACGCCGTCGGTTACACGAAAGCCGTTTGCGAAAAGTGCGGCGGGCGCCTGGGCGTGAGGCAGGACGACAAGCCCGACGTTGTTAAGCATAGGCTCGAGGTTTACGAAAAGCAAACCGCGCCCCTCGTCGACTACTATCGCGAGAAAGACTTGATTCTCGAATTGAATGGCGAGCAATCGCCGGACAAGGTCTTGAAAGACGTCCTAGCAGTCTTGAAATACGACTAATAGTTTAAAATCAAACGTGGGCAAGAAATTTATCCTGTTCTTTGGAAAGTCTTAAGGTAGAAAGCTTTTTACAAAGGCTTTCTTTGATGAACTTCGTTGCAGAAGCGTTTTCGCTTCTGCGACGCGCCACAGAACCAAAGGTTCTGTGAGCGTCTTTGCAAAGAAAGGTTCTTGGGCTCGTAGCTCAGCTTGGCTAGAGCGCCTGGCTTTTAACCAGGCGGCCGTGGGTTCAAATCCCGCCGAGCCCGCTAGGAGGAGGAACCAAAGGTTCCTCCTCTCTACACCTCTTCCTTTTGAAAGTTGGTTTGATGAAAATTTTGGTTGATACGAACATCTTGCTCGCGCTGGTTGAGGCGCGGGTGGACATCGTGGCCCTTGCGCAGGACGTTTTTCCCGAAGCCGGGTTTTGCGTCATGAGGCAGACCATCGAGGAAATCAAGGCAAAACGCCCCACTGCCCTAATGCTGATTGAAGGCTATCTTGCGAAAAACAAGTTCAGCACAATCCCAGGCCAGGGAAAGGCCGACGACCTGATTTTGCAGTGGGCCTCGCGGGAAGGCGCTGCGGTCGCAACCCTCGATTTTGCGTTGAAAAAAAGGTTAAAAAAGGCGGGCGTGCAAGTAATTTCTGTTAAAAACAACAAGCTAATTCTCTAGCGTTTTACCTTTAAAACACGGATTAGCAAGTCAATTAGTTTTTCAAACACAATATGATTCTTAACTAAGGAAAGAGGTTACCAAGGAGAAAACCTTGGTTTTCTCCTGGGGTGGTATTCCTTGTACAAACTTGTTACCGTGGAGCAAACAGTCCGCATTCCCCCGAACTTGTTCGGGATGAAAATGCAGGACGCGGCGCTCACCATACTCAGGGAGCAATTCGAAAGGACGGTGGATAAGGAACTCGGCATCATCGTCAGCCTGCACAATGCCGAGCTGAAAAGCAAAGGCAGGGTGCTGCAGGGTGACGGAGCGGCATATTTTGACGTTAATTTCGACGCGCTCGTATTCCAGCCTGAAATCAACGAAGTGGTTGACGGCGAGGTGAGCGAAATCGTCGAGTTCGGCGCTTTCGTGCGCATCGGCCCGGTTGACGGCCTGATTCACGTTTCGCAAATCGCCAACGACTTCTTCAGCTTCGACAAGCGCACGGGCAACCTCGTCGGCCGCGAGAGCAAGAAGAGCGTTAAGAAGGGCGACAAGATTCGCGCGAAAATAGCGACCGTGAGCCTGAAGGACACGATTGCGGCAAGCAAGATTGCCTTGACAAGCAGGCCCGAAGGAATGGGCGAGCGCAAGAAGCGCGGCCCGGGCGAAAGGGCGGTCAAGGAAAGAAAACGCGGGTAATAACTAAGGTGTTTGACAATGGAAAAAGCATGCAAGAGCTGCAGGAAAATAGTTGACGGCGACGTCTGCCCGGCATGCGGCTCCACAACGCTCACAAAAACATTCGAGGGCTATATCGTCGTCCTTAACCCGGAAAACTCGCAAGTGTGCAGCGTCATTAATGCTAAAGTTCCCGGAAAATATGCTTTGAAAATAAAGTGAACGCACGGGCGAAAAAGAAAAAACAGAGAAGTGGTTTTGAATGAACGTTTTGAACGAAAATGAAAACAAGCTTTTGGACAGGACTGAAGTCGTTGCTGAATTCGACACGCCAACCGGAACAATTTCCCGAAGCCAAGTGCTCCAGGAACTGAAGAAGAAATACTCCGGCGAAATCGTGCTCGTGAAAATAACGCAGAAGTTCGGCGAGAACAAGAGCACTGCGGAAGCGCGGGTTTATTCCGACGCGGAAAAGGCTAAAATTGCCGAGCCGGAATGGCGTTTCAAGCGCGGCATGCCCAAAGACACGGGCAAGGCGCAGAAAGCATAGAGAGGCGTGATTCAAAATGGCTGAAGCTAAAAAGAAGGAAAAGAAACCGAAAGCTTACAAGATCAGCAAGTACTGCCCCAAGTGCGGGTCTGGCGTCCGCCTGGCAGAGCACAAGGACCGCTTGGCATGCGGCAAGTGCGGCTACATGGAAAAACGCTAGAGCACGGGCAAGAAGCTTTAAACCGCATTCCGCGCTAATTATTCAATATGGAAACGCTAAACCCCCAGTTTTTACTATCCATTGAAGTCAACGCCAGAGCGATTATTATCAGCATTGCAATCCTGGCAGCTCCCCTAATCCTCGTGCTTCTCGAAAAGAAAAACCCGAGAAAAGAACTGTTCCTGCCCAAGTTTAACGCCATAGACTCTGTGGTCAAAGCCCTAGGGCTTTTTGCCCTGGCGTTCCTCGCGCTCTTCGCGCAAGGCTTGATTTTAAGCGGCCTCGGCCTGCTGGACAACCAGTCCGTGGCAAAGCTCATAACCATGCAGGACGCCCTCACGCTTTTTCTTGCGGTTACAATCGGGCCCATTGGAGAGGAACTGCTCTTCCGAGGCTACCTACTCAAGAAAATAGGCCTTTGGCCCCAGGCGATATTGTTCGCCGCCTTGCACTACGGCTATGGCAGCGTTGCCGAAGTGCTTGCAGCACTTACGGTAGGCGTTCTGTTCGGCCTTTTCGTCTTGCGTGAGAAAAGCATTTACGCGCCCATCTTGGCCCACGCGATGTACAACCTTTTTTCAATCATAGTGGTATTGTCTTTTGCAGGTGCATAGCTTGAAAGAAAAAACCGTACTGGGAATCGAAAGCACGGCGCACACCCTAGGCGCAGGCATTGCTTCAATAGATGAAAGAGGCAAAATCGGGCTGAAGTCCAACGCCCTGGACCGCGTCCCCGGCACGAAGAAAGGATTCGTCCCAAGGCTT
>DUGE01000002.1 GCA_013331595.1 Microcaldota archaeon
AAGAAAAGATTTTCAACAGAGCCGGCCTAGGATACTAATTTTTATACCCCCATTCGCATATTTTGTTTCATAATTAAGGGCTTTAGGAGCGATTCTGCTTTTCCCGAAGTTTTTATAACCCCGAAAGACCAAAATGTTCTTCGCGCCGGGATGGCAGAGTGGTAATGCGCACGCCTGGAAAGCCTGTTTTTCGTTGCCCCGCCTCGAGCGGCTCAAGGCATTTAAAATGCCCTGGTGCCTTTCGCGGTTTGCAGGGCGTACGGACAACTTCCCTCAAAGCGTGTGGCCGAAAGGCCTCCTGAGTTCGAAGAAATCCCTTTTCTTTAAGAAAGAAAAGGTCTTTCGACCCCAAAAGAAAAACGGGGGATGAAAGGCATTCGGCTTACGAGAGAAAAAGGGTTTAGGGAAATCTCAGTCCCGGCGCTCTCGCTTAAAACAAATGGTGAATGAAAGTTGGCTGACCAAAAACAAGAAGTCAAGAAACCTACTTCGGGCAAGCCCCAGGCAGCGCCCCAGGCTGCTGCAAAGAAAGGCTTCCAACAGCAAACGGCAGTGCCTGCAAAGTTCCTCAAGCGAAAGTCAAGGGAAAAGCCGGACTTCCGCGGAATCGTGCGCGTCGTTGGAAAGGACGTTGACGGACATTATACTATTCGCGAGTCGCTCCGCAAAGTCAAGGGGGTGGGCTCAAACCTTTCGGCAAACCTGTCGCAAATCATAGACGCCAAGCTCGGCTTTTCGCCCGACGAGCTGATAGGCAACCTTTCCGAAGAGGACAACGATAAGGTTGAAGATGTAGTCCGCTATCCCCAGAAGTACGGGGTCAAAGCATTTTTACTAAACCGCCAGAAGGACATGGATTCAGGCGAGAACAAGCACTTGGTAATGACTGACTTGGCTTTTGCGTTGCGCAACGACATTACGCGCGAGCGCGACACGCGCTCTTACCGCGGCTGGCGCCATGCAATCGGCCAGAAAGTCCGCGGCCAGCACACGCGCACTTCAGGCAGGACTGGAATGACCGTGGGAGTGTCGCGCAAGGCAATCAAGGCCCAGAAGACTGCAGCAGCATCTTCGGCCCAGGACAAGTCTGCAGGCAAGGGCAAGGAAGAAAAGAAGTAATTTTTACGAGTTGAATTGAATGGGAGACCCAACGCGTTTGAAGAAAAAGTACGACAAGCCCAAGAAACTGTGGGACAAGTCCCGCATTGAGGCCGAGGGAAAGCTCCGCGACGATTACGGCTTGAAGAACGCCCGCGAGTTGTGGAGAGCCCAGACGACATTGCGCAGGATTAGGCGTGAAACGCGAAGGCTTTTGACTGGCAAGGGCGCCAACTCCCAAGAGCGGGCGGAAAAGCTCCTGGCGAGAGTCAAGAAATTGTTTTTGCAGAAGCCCGAACTTACGCTTGACGGCTTGCTTTCGCTTTCAGTGCGCGACATTCTCGAAAGGAGGCTGCAGAGCATTGTGGTGAAAAAGCGCTTGGCCAAGACCACGTCCCAGGCAAGGCAGTTCATAGCCCACGGCCACATTGCAGTTTCGGGCAAGAAAGTTTCAGCTCCGTCTTACGTTGTTTCGTTTGCAGAAGAGGGCACTGTCGACTGGTTCAAGGGTCCTGTTGCAATTGAAGCCAATGCGCCTAAGGTGGAAGCGGTTGTTGCTCCGGCAGCAAGCCCTGTTGAGGTTAAACCTGCTTAATTAACGGTGGAATGAAAAATGGTTGAAATTCAAACTCAAACGCAAGCTGCACCAGCGCCCGCAGCGCAGCAAATTCCAGTGCAGCAGTCCAGGCCAATGGGCCAAGGCGGCTTTAGGGGCGGAAGGGATTTTGGCGAAAGGAGAGTGTTGGTTTTTGAAGGCAAGTGGGGTGTAGCCCACATTTTCTCCTCGAAGAACGACACCATAATCACGATTACCGATTTGAGCGGCGCTGAAACCATTGCAACGGGCAGCGGCGGAATGATTGTCAAGAGCGACCGCGAGGAAGGAAGCCCGTACGCTGCAATGCAGGCGGCTTTCAAGGCCTCGTCAAAGGCGAAAGAGCGCGGTATTATCGGCGTGCACGTGCGCGTCCGAGCCCCGGGCGGCCACTTGTCGAAAACCCCAGGCCCAGGCGCTCAGGCGGCAATCCGTGCGTTGGCAAGAAGCGGCTTGAGGATTGGCAAGATAGAGGACGTAACTCCACTGCCTACGGACACTACCAAGAGGCCTGGCGGAAAGAGGGGAAGGCGGGTTTAAGGGCATATTTCACATTCCATTTTTTGTTTCAAAGTTATTGTTTTTACAAACGGGTGTTTTTGGATGAAGGTTGTTTTTGAAGATGACAAGCGGCTTGTCCTGCAAAGCGGGAAGGAATCCGTCTCATTGCTCAACGCACTGCGAAGGGCGCTCATAAGCGAAGTGCCGACCATGGCTTTCGGCGAAATTGATTTCTACGAAAACAATTCGCCGTTGTACAACGAGTATCTCGCAAACAGGATCGGCTTGATTCCCCTGTCGTGGGATGACGGCATTCCTGAAGACGCGAGAATCTCATTTTCCCTGAACGTCGAGGCAGTTGAAGAAAATAAGACCGTCTACAGCCGCGATTTTGTTTCAACTGACCCGAAAATCGTCGTTTACGGCGAGAACATTCCCGTTGCCGCACTGCGCAAGGGGCAAAAACTCCGCCTTGAGGCTTTTGCAGTGAAGGGAACGGCAAAACAGCACGCGCGCTTCCAAAGCGCCATTGGCTCCTACGGCCATGCCGGCGAGTTCAAGGCAGTTGAAAAATGCAAGAAATGCTCAACGCCAATGAAGGCAACCAAAGGGCTTGCGTCAGTGAAAGGGCTCCCCGACAACAGCGTCCTGTGCTCGAACTGCGAGAAGCCCGACGGCATGGGGAAGGACTACCTGTTCATAGTGGAATCATTCAACAACCTCTCGGCCAAAGAGCAATACTCCCGCGCCGTTGAAGTGATGCTTGACAAGACCAAGACTCTTGAAAAAGAATTCAAGTGAAAAGCTGGAAAAATGAAGGCAAGAATAACGCCGAACGCAAAACGCTTCCAAGTGAAAATAGTGGAAGGCGTGTTGAAAGTGCGCCTTTGCGCGAAAGCAGAAGGAGGCCGCGCGAACGAAGAACTCGTGCACACGCTTTCGAAAATGCTTGGCGCTAAAGTATTCATACTAAGAGGTTTGAAGTCAAGGGACAAGGAGATCGTTGTGGAGGGTTTAACCGAACTCGAAACAGCGCAAAAGGTTAAGTCCCTGTCACGCTCAAAATGATATTTGAGCAGGGGTAGCAAAGCTTGGCCAAATGCGCTGGCTTGAGGTGTCAGTCTCTTAGGAGTTCGTGGGTTCAAATCCCTCCCCCTGCACTAACATCCCTTTTCTTTCCGCGGAAAGAAAAGGTCCGTTACCCCCAAAAGAAAATTTTAGGCGAGTTTGATCAAAGAAAGAAAACATTTGGAAAAAAGAGTTGAAACTTAACATGAAGAACAGCAAATTCCGCGGCCCTGAAAACCCGCGAGTGAAAAAACTCATTGCACTCCTGGAGAAGTCTGTCCGCAAGGGCAAATCCGGAGCCTGGGCGCTAGTCGCGGAATTCCTCCAAAAGCCCTCGCGCGGCAAAAAGGCCGGCGTCAACATATACAAGATAGAGCGCATCGCCCAGGACGGCGATTTCGTCGTTGTCCCAACTGCAATTCTCGGCGAAGGAACGCTAACCAAGAAAATAGAGATTGCGTGCCTCAAGGCAAGCAAGAGCGCCAGGGAAAAGCTCGGCGCAAAGCTTTTGACCTTGGAACAGGCGATTGAGAAAAACCCCTCAGGAAAGAAAGTGAGGGTAATCGTTTAAGGATTGTTTAATGGGTGTTTTGAAATGATTGTCATAAACGGCGACAAGGCGATTTTCGGCAGGCTACTCGCCTCTTCTGCAAAGAAACTGCTCGAAGGCGAGGACGTTGTCGTGGTCAATGCGGAGAAAACGGTTTTTTCCGGCAACAAGGTTAGCATTATAGCCCGCTATCGTGAAAAGCGCAACATCCAGCAGAAGTCCAATCCCGAACACTCGCCGAAATACCCCGTGCGTCCCGACTTGTTTTTGAAATACGCCTTGAAGGGAATGCTGCCCAAGAAGAACGCATCGGGAAAGCAGGCTTTGCACAAGTTCAAGGCTTTCCTCGGAATGCCCGCGGAGTTCGAAGGAAAGGCGGAAAAGTTTTACAAGACTTCCGACGACCTGGCCGGAAAGTTTGTTGTCCTGGGCGAAGTGTGCCGCGAGCTAGGTTGGAAAGGCTAGTTTTATTTTAAAGTTGATTTTTGGTTTTATGGTGATTTGACGAATGGCTGCAAACGAGAAAGTTGAAGAAAAAGAAACCGCCGAAAAGGCTGTCAGGGCTCCTGCGAAGAAAACTCGCAGGAAGAAGCAGATAATGGAAAGGGGAAAGCGCAAGGAAGCCATTGCAAGGGCTTCAATCAAGGCCGGCAAGGGCATAGTGCGCGTCAACGGAATCCTCGCCACCCAGTTTCCCAACCCGTTCGCACGCCAGATAATGCTCGAGCCTCTTGCGTTTCTGGACGAACCGTTCGATTTCGACATTTCCGTTTCAGTCAAGGGCGGGGGCGTGATGGGCCAAGCCCAGGCAGTGCGCATTGCAATGGCCCGCGCGCTCGTTGCGTTCAAAAAGAGCGACGTTTTGCGCAAGGCATTCCTTGATTTCGACCGTTCCATGATTGTAGAGGATACCCGCCGCGTTGAGCCCAAGAAGTTCAAGGGACCAAAAGCCCGCGCGCGCTTTACGAAGTCTTATCGTTGAGATTACGGGAATAATGGATTTTAGGATTTCAAGGTTTGAGTTTCTAAAGGAAGAGGTTTCCAAGGAGAATGCACGCGGAGCCAAGCTCTGCGGCACGTCGCAAAAGCAACAGCTTTTGCAACGACGTAGTTTTTCCTGGGGTGGTTTGAAATGATGATTCCAGTGCGTTGCTTTAGTTGCGGAAAGCCAGTTGCAGACAGTTGGGAAGAGTTCAAGAAACGCACTGCCGCAGGCGAGGACGCGGGAAAAGTCTTGGACGGACTGGGCTTCGACCGCTATTGCTGCAGGAGAATGTTCCTCTCGCAGGTCGACTTGATAGACGAAATCCTGCCCTACCCCAGATTTTAATTTGTCCTGTTCTTTTTTCTCTTTTTTTTATTTATTTTCAATGCCCAATAGTGGATAGGTTTAACTAAAATTCGGTTCAATTAATTCAATCGAAAGGGGTCGTGGGGTAGCCTGGCATCCTACTTGGCTGGGGGCCAAGTGACCTGAGTTCGAATCTCAGCGACCCCACCATAATTTTTCGAAAGGTTGTTTCAAATGGCGGGTTTGTTTGGCTCGACGGAAAAAAAGCGCAGGTCTTTCGTGAAAGCAGTGACCTATCGGATAATTATAACCGCCCTTAATTTCTTGTTTCTCTATTTTCTTACGGGAAGCCTCGATTTGACGGTTGGGTTTGTCGTGGTAAGCAGCATTTACACGACTGCAGCCTACTTCCTTCATGAACGGCTTTGGGATAACTCCTCATGGGGCAAGAACTGAGCCAACGCCTGGAACCCCTGACTGAAAACGTTAATTAACTTTTTTCAGCCAAATCCTATTTGTGCGGCGATGGTCTAGTGGTATCCTGTCCAACGAAAGTTGGATGGCGCCAAATTGATTCCAGCCTTCCATGCCCGCCTTTCTTTTGTAAAAGAAATGCGGGCGGCCGAAAGAAAACCAATCGTTTTTCTTTGGCGCGGTGCCACCGCACCTTTCTTTTGTTAAAAGAAAGGGGCAAGGCAGTTGGTAGCCCGGGTTCGATAGAAGGGGAAACCAAGGTTTCCCCTTTCTAAACCTCTTCCTTTCCGGAAGAATCCGAAAATCCCGGTCGCCGCACTCAATTCACGCGAGTTGTGGAACATGGCTAAAAAAACAGGGGCAGCTTCAAGTGTTGTTGAAGTGCCTTTTTTATTGCATGTTTCTCACGATCCGTTCGATGCTACAGGTGTTCAACAAGCTCTTGGCGACACGCATGGCGTTGACGTAACTATTGCGCTGGTGGAGCGCCCTGAACAGTATCGCAGACGGTACATTCTCGCTGCAAAAGGAATGACCATGATGGTTGAAAATGAAATCAAACTTAAAGCGCATTTGAAGGAAGTAATGAAAAAGGCTGGAACAATCCCAAGAACCGTCGCTTTTCTTTTAAAGACCGTGAATCCAAGCCGGTTAGAGGCAATAAAAAGAAAATATGGTGAATCTCTGCGAGTTATTGATTCTTCAGAAAAACAAACGGGAGAATCCGTGCCCCAGGCGCTAGCTAGGATTATTAAAAACCACGCGCAATTGGTTCATTGAGTTAGAGTTTTTCCGGCATTTTTTTTGCAATAGCTTTAGCAGCGTCGATTTTTGCGAACTTGTTCGGGATGGTGTTGGCGCAGGCGATCGAGTCGATGCCGTGCTTCAGGATTTTCTCCCCGCCTTCTTCGTCGAGCAGGTGTATTGCAACGCAATCAACCCGTTTCGCACCGTGCCTCTTGAGGATTCCCGCAACTGAAATTAGGGTGTTGCCCGTCGAGGCCATGTCGTCTATGAGCAAAACGTTCTTCCCCCTGCACGAGAGGCCTTCGGTCTCGAAGTTCTTGATTCTCGTGCCGCTCAACCGCTCTTTCCTGAAAACGTAGTTCGGGGCGTGGAGTTTTTTGGCAACGTCTTCAACTATTGGCGTCGACTCCCAGTCCGGTCCAACTACGAGTAGGTTTTTCATTTTCCTGCCTTTTGCATAAGCGGCAATTTCATCATCCAGCAGAACGTTTTCTGCACAAATGCGGAAGATTTCCTTGAGCGAGCGGATGCGGTGCAAGTGGGTTGTTACTGTGACGAATGCGCTTGCGCCGGCCTGCTCGATCATGCGTGCGACAATCTTGTTGCTCGTGCATTCTCCTTCGTTAAAGCGCTTGTCCTGCCGCGCGTAGGCAAAGTAAGGCACGACCGCAACGACTTTCTTTGCGTCCAGTTCTTTTGCCGTGCTTATTGCAAAAAGCAATTCTACGAGGGAATCGTTGGGCGTAGGGTGCATCGTCTGCACTAAGAAAACCGTTTTTCCTTTAATCGGCGTAGGAAAGCGGATGCGCGTTTCCCCATCTGGAAACTTATCCGTTAAGAGGTTCGAGAAAGGCGCTTTCAGTTGCCTTGCCAATAGTTTTCCAAGATCCATGCCTTGGGAACAGCCGACCACGATTTTCATGAATGGCTTGAGGGAAGGGGAAAATAAAAACTCGCTTTTTCCGCTCAAGCGGTTTCGCGAGTTTTCATTATGACTTCATGGTATTGGTTCGAGCCGTCTTCCGCAATCCAATAGCTGTTCAACGCAACCATGTTTGGGTAGTCCCTTTCGGCTTTTCTTTCAGCATACCACTGCCATGGCTTTCCTGGGTTCTCCCACGCGCGGTTTTTGGCGGGCTTTCTACCCAAGTCCGGGCGCGGGCGGGCGCGTTTTCCGCGCTTGTTTCTAACGCGAACGATAATGTAACCTTTTTTGGCCTTGTAGCCGAGCTCGTGGGCACGGACTAGGTTAGTTGGGTTTTCAACGCGTGTCACTGCAGGTTCCTTGCGCCATTTTTGCAGTCGTTTCCTGTAGGCGTCGCTCCTAGTCTTGTAAGTAGTCTCAAAGCTCTGCTTGATGTATTTAGATGCTCCCAACTTCAATCACCTTTTCTGGGCTTTTGCTTCGTTGCAGAACTGCGGTTCTGCGCCGTGCCGCAAAGCATGCTTCGCGTGCATAGCAAAAGTTGTCCAACATGAAGGTTTTCTCTAGAAAACCAGGAATTAATCTTGCGGAACGCGGTATTTAAGTGTTTGGAAAAATAAGTTTCAGAATTGTTCTACGACGGCCTTCTGGTCCTTAGACCATTTCTTGTTTGGCGTCCTTTTAAGCCAGTTGACGTACCAGTCGATGAATTCAAGCCTTTGCTGGAAATTGCGCTTTTTCTCCTCCGCTAGTTCTTTCAGGTCGATTTTTGGCAGAGAGAATTTATTTTTTCCTTTCTTTTTACCCATTTTTCACGCCCGCAAGTCCTAGTTTTTCCTCTACTTTAAGAAGTTTTGCATAGCTTTTAAGCTCTGCCAATGAAATTTCTTCGGCAAAAACCTTGTATAAATGTCTTGCATCTTCAAAGTCTTTTTCCGAACCTAGGAAAAGTTTGAATGCAATCTGAATTTCTATTGGCGACACGAACAATTGTTTTCCATCCAGGAGCAGTTCAACCCTGTCTTTTAGCGTCCTTTCGTCTAGGGTGTTTTTTGGGAACTTGAATTCGATGTTTGGGATGGGTTTCCCGCCCTTCTCAAAAAACCTTAACGCAATATTTTGTGAAATGTAATCATCGTAAGCTTGGGCGGCATTCGGCGCGTTTATGCAGTCGAATTCTTTTTCTAAACCGGACCAAAATTCTTCGAACTTTTTCTTTCCGAAAGGTTCGGCAATTATGTCGATGTCTTCAGTGGCCCTGCTCCTCCCAAAAACTATTGCAACATAGCCTGAAACAATTACGTAGTTTATTTTCATGCGGTCCAATACCGAAGTAAACGTCAGCACGAATTCATCTAGCCTGTTCACCACTTTATTGTTCAAAATAATCTTTTTTTTCGTAAAAGAAAACTCCACAAATCCCACCTGCTGAAAGCGAAATAGTTAATAGGTTTTCAAGGCATTTAAACAATGTGAAAATAAGCCTGATAACCCGCACTCCAGACGAGAAAACCAAGGAACTCGAGGCGAGCGAAGGCGACAGCATCCGCGCAGTGCAGAAAAAGCTGGGTTTGAGCAGCCAGGTTTTCGTCATCAAGCTGAACGGCCACATTGCCCACCCCGAAACCTCCCTGAAGGAAGGAGACGCGGTTGAGTTTATAGGCGTTATTTACGGCGGCTGATTTGATGGACGTTAAGATTAGGCCCGCTGTGAGCAAGGACGTCGAGGTTATAGCTTCATTTTCAAGAAAGCTTAATGCCTATTTGGAGTCTATTACTGAAGAAAAATACAGCACGAATTTATCGGACTATGAGCATTTCGTAGGCCGGTTTTTGAACTCGCCCGAAGCATGCGTTTTGGTTGCAGAGGTTGACGGCAAGGTTGTCGGTCACGTTATAGTTTCAATTAAAAACCTCCGCGAATGGGAATTGGAAAAACGGGAAGGCTATGTTGAAGACTTGTTTGTCGAAGATGATTTCAGGAATAACGGCATTGGGTCAATGTTGCTTGATGCCGGCGTCCTCTGGTGCAAGAATAACGGGCTGAACTTATTGAGCCTGAACGTTAGTGTAAAGAATGAAACGGCCTTTGCGCTTTACCAATCGGCCGGTTTCAAGGCACACGGGTTTGCAATGACGAAAGAACTTTAGGAATTTTCAAAATAGCTTGAGTGGAAAATAATCCAAAATTTCTACGTCTTCCTGCAATTTTTGCCTGAATAAGTATTTCAAGAAAACCCCCGCCTTTACGAATAATTTTATTTGGTTTTCTTTGGGAGCTTTGCTTTCGGTTGGTTTTTCCGGTGTTCCTCGATTTTCTTTTTGATCACGTAGCCGGCTATGCCTATTAGCACTGCGACCGCAAGCACGATGAGGAATTTAGTCTTGTACTGGATTATGTAATTCCCTATGAGCGCAAGGATGAACGCCCGGGGAATTGTGCCGAGAAATGTCATTATGACGAAAGGCGGCAGGTCAAACCGCAGTATTCCGCTTGTAATGGAAAAAACCTTGAAGGGAATGAATGGAATCAGGCGGGAAATGAAAATCGCCTTTGGGCCCCACTCTTTGAACTTCTTTTCAGCACGGTCAACCCGCTCCTGCGTGATGAATAGGTACGGCCCGATTTTCCTTACTGCCGGCCTGCCTCCGTAAAATCCAATGTAATACCCGACTATGGCGCCGAGCGTCGAGCCTATGGCCCCCCAGAATGCGACTGTCACGGGGTCGAAAAACAACCCCGCGGTAATGAGGATGAGTTCGGAAGGAATGGGAACGAACGACGATTCGAGGAACATTGCGAACGCTATGCCCAAACCTCCGTAAGCTAGGATGACTGGCTTTAGGGCTTCAAAAAAGTAAGACTCCGTTTGCGCAAGCAGTGTTATGGGATCAAGACTAGCCATTTGTCTTTTTCACTCCAAAAAAGTATAATAAACCAAGGGCAACCTGGTTTTAAAACAGCGTTAATTTGGTGTTTGACTTTGAATGAAAATTTGCCCATGCCTAGCGGCGCAATGCCTGCGTGTGTTCACTGCGGAAAGCCGGCTGTAGTTGCTTTGGATTACGCGAACATTGATTTGTGCGGCCTTTGCTTCACGTGCCTGTTCGAACGCCGCGTGTGGAAGGCAAACCGTGAGTTCAAGCTTTTCAAGCGCGGCGACCGCGTTGTTGTGGGTGTGAGCGGCGGGAAAGATTCAAGCGCAATGCTTTTCGTGCTAAGCAAAATGGCCGGGCAAATAGGCTTCGAGATTTTGCCCGTGCTTGTTGACGAGGGGATTGAAGGCTATCGCAACAAGGCAATCCCCCTTGCCGAGCAATTGTGCGAACGGCTTGGTTTGCAGTTGAAAATCCATTCTTACAAGCAGGCGGTCGGCAAGAGCATGGATGAAATCGTGCAATTGCGCGATGCGGGAAAAATCCGCGGGAAATCCTGCTCGTTTTGCGGCGTCTTGCGGCGCAGGGCTTTGGACAACGCTGCGGTTGAGTTGAAGGCCACGAAAATCGCGGTTGGGCATAATGCCGACGATGTGGCGCAAACGTTTTTGATGAACCTGTTAAGGGGTGAGCCCCAGCGCAACGAGCGTTTTGGGGTGACGAGCATGCATGAACAGTCCACTGATTTCGGGGGCGTAGTTCCTCGCATACGGCCTTTGGTTTTCAATACGGAGAAAGAGGCTGCGGAATACTGCCTTGTGAACGACCTGCCTTTCTACTTGGGCGATTGCCCTTATGCTGTCGAGGCGTTTCGCGGCGAAGTGAAGGATTTCCTGAACAACGTGGAGGAAAAGTATCCGGGCACGAAATTCAACTTGCTGCACTCGTTCCTGAAAGAAAAAGGAGGCCAAGCTTCGCCTGCCAAGGAAAAAGCTGTAGTGTTAAAATGCGCGAAATGCAATTCGCCCGCGTCGGGCGAATTGTGCAAGGCCTGCGAGATTGCCGAATTGCTGAAGGCCTAGTTCAAGAGTGGGGTACTGGGCCTTGCCTTTTTTTAATGTGCTCTAGGAGTGCCTGGTGCCAGTCGTCTGACAATTGCCAACCAGCAGCTGCTCCACGCGACTTTCTTACAATCGATCCAACCCGTTTTCCATGCGTTAAATATTTTTTAACAACCGGATGCCATTTTGGATAGTTTCTTTTGATTTCATCCAACATGCTAGTTGTTATGACGTTTTTCTTGCCTTCAGCTCTAAGCAACTGGTTTTCATAAAACTCAAGGTGCGGGCGCGTAATTCTGCGTTTTAGAAGCTCTTGGCCAATATTAACTTTAACCATTTTGTATCCCCTCCAATAAACTTGCATTAGTAGACATGTTGAACTTTTTATTATTCTTTGCCTCCAGCCAATTTTTTTAATTTTCGCTTTTCACAAGCTTTTTAAAACTCGGTTTCCATAGTTTGTTCTCTTTCTAGAGGCTTTCGAGGCCTATAGGCTGAGTTTTGGTTTTTAAGTTTGAATTCCAGTTTTAATGCTTCAAATGGTGTTTTGCAATGGGTTTAAGGCCAGCTAAGACTTCAAGGCACCTCTCCGGGCAAGTTTGGACGAGAATATCCCGCAAAAAGCCGCGCAAGAGCTTCGTCAAGGGAGCTCCCCACCCGAAAGTCCGCCAGTACATCATGGGCGTAGACAAGCCCTACGAGCTTGAAGTAGAACTGGTTGCAGAAGAGCCTGTGCGCATTCGCGACAACGCCTTGGAAGCGGCTCGCCAGGCTGCCGGAAAATACCTCGAGCAGAATATGCAAGGCCGTTATTTCTTCCAAGTCGTTCCCTACCCGCACTTGGTATTGCGCGAACACAGCGCACTCGGGGTTGCAGGCGCGGACAGAATCAGGGNNGACATTTCCCGCGATGCCGTAAACTTGGCGAGGAAGGAAGTTATTTTTGAAACCAAGCTTGCCGAGGCGCCCAAGGTGGAAACTGTTGCTGGCGGTGAAGCTGCGAAGGCAGAGGGCGCTGCTGCGGCAGCTGAAGCTGCTCCGGCAAAAGGCGCAGAGAAGGAAAAGAAGTAAGCGCCTTTTTTTCCGATTCTTTTTCTCGCGAACTTTTAACTCATATTATTTTTTTTCAGACCCATTTTTTTCTAAAAAATATTCCCCGTATAGCGAAAAAGCTAAGTAGTGGGGCGTTATCGCTTTTTCGCTAGTAGCAGAAATTGAATAAAAAGTTCCAAACTTTCGTTTTCTGCTATAACTCACCAAAGCGTTGGTATCTGCCGAAAATAAAAAGAAAGGGAAGTTACAATGCTTCCCCAGCGCAATCTTCACCTGCAAGGATTCATGCTCCTGTAAATTTTTCCGGTGCTGTCAAGGCACGCGTAAGCAATGCCCGTACCAGCTAGGCTATTTACGGACAATGCTCCCTGCACTTCCACCTGCTTATTGTCGGACGTTAAAAACAATGCGGAACCGCTGCCTGCCTTGGTGGAAATGGTCTTTCCGTGCAAATAAAGGGTGTCAGTCCAGAAAGTTGGGGAAAACAATTCATTTTGAACGTTAACTTTCCCGTTGTCTGCAGTAAGCAACAAGCTTCCAGTGCTGCCAAGTCTTGTCGTGATGGTCTTACCTGCAATAGTTATATCGCCCGTGTTCAGGCTCCCCGGAATTATCAGGTCATATTGAATGTTTACTTTCCTAGTATCCGAAGTCAAGATTAAGTTGCTTGAACTTCCGGCTCGCGTTGAAACTGTTTTCGCAACTTCGCAAATGCTGTCTGCATCACAGGAATTTGCGCTTATGCCGTAAGATTTTGCGGCATACGCCTCTGTTTGAGTCTGTTGGCCTTGCATGAACGCAAATCCAGCTACTGCAAGCGCCACTACGGATAGTGCCACTCCTACGTAAAGCAAGTTCTTATCTTCCTTCATTTTATCACCCTCCCTTTTTGATTTCTGATACCATCAGACGGGGGGGGGTTTAAACCTATCGAAATCTTCAAGGTTGAATGCCTACCTGCGAGAATCCTGCTGATCTATAGCGGCAGCGGTTGTCGTGGCCAAAGGCAAATTGCCGTTTCAGATGCTCCTGTCTTTTGACTGGGGAAATATTTTCACGTTCTTTTTATTGGCCTTGTTCAGTCAAGTAGTTGAAGATAAACGCCGTGTTAAATACCACCTTATTTAAGTTTTAATTCAGGTGGTTTTGAATGAATGCAACAATATTTCTTGGTTTTCTTGGACTAATGCTTTTATTGTCTCCAGTCGTGTTTGCGGAAGCGGTTCGATACGATTTTGATGATGTCGAAGTTTTATATGCCGCAGAGTTTACCGCAAAGCCGGTAAGCGTTTCTGCTGATAATTGGCTGGTGGAACTGGCCGGCGGCACAGACAAGAATTTGACCGTCTTGTATGGCGTTGTGAATTTGAAGAAAGACGGCCGGATTTTGGTTAGTGAAGAGTACGCTAAAATAGGTGGAGAAGGCGGTTCGGTGAGATTGCTAGTTAATTCCGCCCAGTACGAGTATTATTCTGAAGCGCCCGACGCACAACTCAAATTCGTCAAGTCCCAGTTTTGGACTGCAAAGAAACTAAACTTTGAAGGCGAAAATCTTATTACCGTCGTAAAAGACTTTACCGCCCCGATAAAATCAGTGGTAATATACCGGAGCTTTGACGAAAATGGGCAAGTGTCCGGGTTTGTCATCGATTCGAAAGTTGCAAATGACCTGTCTTCGATTGTAGATTCATTTTCGACTCAAGAGCCTCCGAATGAAAATTATTACAAGGTTGATGGTGGAGATTTCAGGCAAGCTGGAGATTCAGAGGCAAGCACTGCGGTGTTAAGGGGCTGATTTGGAATGAAGTTCCTTGTTTTGGCCTTCTTGCTTTTGTCAACTTTCCTGCTTGCCGGCTGCGCCCAAAGCCAGCCGCAGCCTACCAGTACCCCCACTCCATTCCCTTCCACTTTAACTCAGCCGACTGCAATCCCCACACCAGTTCCAACAGCCGATGCGATTGAACGGGCAATTAGGGACAAGCTTGCCAATGCGACCTTTTCCCAAACCGGAATGGATAGTATTGAAAAAGCCATTAGGGCAAAACTCGGTTAATCGCGNNGGAAAAAATACTATTTTGTAATACTTTTTTGCTTCGAGGGGTTTGTCTTTTAAACCTTGAAGTAGTTTTTCTATTTGATTCGTAAACGCTAGTTTTCTTTTGATGTCTTTTTGCAACGATGCTTGAGAAAGGAAGAGGTTGGCAAGGAGAAACCTTTGGTTTCTCCTGCAGAGGTGGGAATTTTGAAAAGTATTTACTGGCTTGAGGAATTGGGAAAAGATAGTTTGAATATTGCGGGCGGCAAGGGCGCGAACTTGGGCGAGATGTTCAACGCCCGTTTTCCCGTGCCCCCTGCTTTCGTCGTTTCAGCCGATGCTTACTTTGATTTCGTCAAGAGGAACGACCTGGCGCCGATAATAACTTCTGCAACCAAGGGCTTGGATTACGAGGATTCTTCGGCAGTCCAGCGGGCTTCTGAAGTTGTCAAGAAGGCGATAATGCAGGGCAGGATGCAGGGCGAGGTTGCTGCGGAAGTCACGCGTTCTTACAACAAGCTTTGCGGCGCGAAGAGCGTCATACCTTCGATTGCGGACGAGATTTTCGTTGCCGTCCGTTCGAGCGCAACTGCGGAAGATTTGCCCACAGCGTCATTCGCTGGGCAACAAGCGACTTTTTTGAACGTCAAGGGAAGTCAGGATGTTGTTGATGCTGTAAAAAAATGCTGGGCTTCGCTTTTTGAGGCGCGCGCTATTTATTACAGGAATGAGCAGGGCTTCGGTCATCTTAAAGTTGGAATTGCCGTTGTAGTGCAGAAGATGATTCAATCGGAAAAGTCGGGCATTGTCTTTACTGTTGACCCTGTTTTCCAGGATGAAAACCGCATTGTCATCGAGGCGGGTTTCGGTCTCGGGGAGGCTATTGTTAGCGGCAGCGTGACTCCGGACAAGTACGTGGTAGAAAAGTCGAGCGTGCGCATGGTCGAAAAGAGCATTGAGAAGCAGGAGCGCATGATTGTGAAAACGCCGCGGGGCGACGAGTGGGTTGAAATAGAGCAGGAGCTGCAGGAGGCGCAGAAGCTTTCCGACTCGCAGGTTATAGCGTTGGCGCGCATTTGCATGACTATCGAGCGGCATTACGGCTCGCCGCAGGACATTGAGTTTGCGGTGGAAGGCGGGACTATTTACATCGTGCAGAGCAGGGCGATTACGACTTTGACTAAAAACAAGCCGGTTGTGCAGGCGGCGGGTGAGGGTGGAATGGCTTCGGTTTCCCAGGGACAACAGGGCGGCATGAAAAGCGTCGGCGAGTCAAAAGTTTTGCTGAAAGGCCTGGCCGCTTCGCCCGGAATCGCAACCGGCATTGTTCGGATTGTGTCCGACCCTGAAACCGAGTTGAACAAAGTGCAGAAGGGAGACATTCTAGTTACGAAAATGACCACTCCCGATTTCGTGCCTGCCATGAAGCGAGCCAGCGGGATTGTGACGAACGAGGGCGGAATGACCGCCCACGCGGCCATAGTGTCGCGCGAATTGGGCATTCCGTGCATTGTTGGAACGCGCACCGCTACGAACGTGCTTTCGGACGGCATGGTGATTACGATTGACGCCAAGCGCGGGATTGTTTACGATGGCGCCGTGCAGTTGGAACAGCCGGTGCAGGCATCTTCAGGAGGGCAGGGCGGCTCCAATGGCGTTTCTGCAGGCCCGTCAGGGGATTACATTACCGGCACGAAAATCTACTGCAATATCGCAGACGTTGACGTGGCTGAGAAGGTTGCTTTGCGCAACGCGGACGGCGTGGGATTGCTGAGGGCGGAGTTCATGATTGCCGGAATCGGGGTCCACCCGAGGAAGATAATCAAGGAAGGCAGGCAGCAGGAGTTCGTCGGCAAGCTTGCCGAAAACCTGCGGAGGGTTGCCCAGGCGTTCTACCCGAGGCCTGTAGTGTATAGGGCCACTGATTTCAAGACTAATGAGTACCGAAATCTCGAGGGCGGTGCGGAGTTCGAGCCGCAAGAGGAGAATCCGATGCTCGGCTACCGCGGCTGTTTCCGCTACGTGAAAGAGCCCGATGTTTTCCGTATGGAGCTTCAGGCAATAAAGAAAGTGCGTGAGGAGTTCGGCCTGAAGAACTTGTGGCTCATGATTCCGTTCGTGCGCCGTACGGGCGAATTGAAGAACGTGAAAGAGCTCATGCAGGAGGAAGGCCTCTTCCGTACGCGTGATTTCAAGCTTTGGATCATGGTTGAAGTGCCGTCCACTGTTTTCATAATCGAGAAATTCCTGGACTTGGGGATTGACGGCATCAGCTTCGGCACGAACGACTTGACCCAGCTTATCCTGGGCGTTGACCGCGATAGCAGTGTTGTTGCGGAAGAGTTTGACGAGCGGCACGAGGCCGTATTGAAGGCGTTGAAGCACGTGATTACCGAGTGCAACAAGCGCGGGGTTACGAGCTCGTTCTGCGGCCAGGCCGTGAGCGTCTACCCTGAAGTTGCAGAGGCAGTTGTGCGCTATGGCATTACGAGCGTCAGCATAAACCCTGACACGATTGAAACCGCAAGGAAGCTGATTGCAAGCGTGGAGATGAAAATAATGCTTGAAAAGCTGATTGGGCTATCTGCCAGTTCCGGCCAGGCCGACCATGCTGTTGAAAGCGACTGGGGATAGATTCCAAAGGCCGGTGGGAAAACAAAAGCAAACGAGTAGTTTTAAATACGTTTTTTCACTGTATTTTCTTGTCGTGCTCTTGTTGCCGCAAAGGGGTGTTCCATTGAAAAAATCTATAGTCTTGCTTTTCCTGTTTCTCGCAAGCGGTTTGGTTTTCGCAGATAATATTATTTTGAATGTCCAAGGAAAGCTCATGGAGTCCGGCAATCCAGTGCAGCAGGGAACCATCGTAACCGGCGAAGTTTACACCGCTTCAACAGGCGGCTCTCCCATCGTGACTGCCACCGACGCAACTGACGCCAACGGGGTTTTTGACCTTTCCTTCAACTGCGAGATTGCAGGCCCTCCGTTCGGAGCATTCTGCCATTCTAACGGCCAGAATCGGTTTGGTGCGAACACTGTTTACTATTTGAGGCTGGTTTCAGGCGGGCAGGATTTGCTTGCCTCGAGAAAGCCTTTCACCCCAACTCAAATCGGTTCGGGCTCTGCGGTTTTGGGCTACTTGGGCATTCTTACCGCAAGCGCCCATGACCCGTTTGACGATTCACAGTGGTCGATTCCGTTTTATTCCCTCTTATTGCCTTGCATTAGCGGATGCCCTCCAGGCGGCCTGAAGCAATACTTTTTAGAGGCAAATGCAAGCGGTTTTGATTTTAACGGCTTTGGTTCTAACCCGGAAGGTTTTCCAGGTATGCCTTACGTCAGGTTTGACTTGAGGGGAATTAATGCCCAGGCTTTGTTCTACCTTCCAATCGTTTTAAACAAGATAGCCACTTTCAAGGAAAAGGCGACTTTCGAGAAAAACATCCAGGTGAACAAGGATGCGGATTTCAGGGGCGCAGTTCAAATAACCGCAGCGAATTCGAATTTGACGATTAAAAGCCCCCAGTCTTTCATCTTCAGGGACGGGTGCGCTCTTAGCGGCGATACTGATTCGGACGGCGTAGTGATTTACGACGATTTGGATTCCATTGTCCTCAACAGGAACACGCGTTCAAACAACGGAGGGTCTGTTTGGATTGGATTGAGGGTTAAGTCAGGCGTTTACTGCCCGGTGACCAACAGCTCGGTAATGTACACCAAATGCATTTACATGGATACCAACAGGGATAACGTTATCAACAACGGTGACTTTGCCGAAGTGAACAACAACATAGGGTCAACCTGCCCGTAATGAGGGCTAGCGGTTTTTTTTAGGAAAACCCGGCGGATTTCCTGCCAATGGCACTATTCCGTTTTTTCTTTTTTCCCTTTTTTCGTTTTTATCATCTCCAGTTTGATTTGTATACGCGTCGGTAACGCATGCAGTGAGACTTATAGCGGTGGTTTATGTGCCTGTTTCTGAAGATGATGTAAAGCATTACTTGGAAGCCGCTAGAGTGCACCTTGCGGCGCAGGAAGTTGCCAAGGCAACTGTGAAAGAAGGCGCCAGCGTACTAAATGCTGCTAACGAGATTGAGAAAGAAATTACCGGTGCTGGCGGTGGTGCGGCCCCCGCTTTTCCAGTCAACATTTCTTTCAACCACGAGGCTGCGCACAGCACCCCGGCAGCAGGAGAAGGGAGGCTTTTTGGCAGGGAAGTAGTCAAGGTGGACATCGGCGTTCACGTTGAAGGGCGCATTATCGATTCCGGGTTCACTATTGATTTGGGCGGAGAGAACGGCGCTCTTGTCGAGGCATCGCAGCAGGCTTTGCAGGATGCGCTGAGCGTAATGCGCGCTGGCGTGAAAGCCAAGCTAATAGGCGAGACGATACAGGAGAGCATTGAAAAAAAGGGCTTCAAGCCCGTTGAGAATTTGAGCGGGCATTTGCTCGAGCCTTACAACCTTCATGCGGGCATTGAAGTTCCGAACGTCGGCAGGGGCGGCGAGCACGTTTTCCAGGAAGGCGAGGTTTTTGCCGTAGAGCCTTTCGCTTCAACGGGCGCGGGTTTTGTTGTTGATTCGCCCAACCCGGCGGAAATCTATTCCATAATCAACCCGAAGAACGTGCGCCTGCAGTCGAGCAGGGATTTCCTGCGCATTGCTTTCGAAAGGTACAATTTGCTTCCGTTTGCAAAGCGTTGGCTTGCGGAAGAGAAAATGCTTGAATTCAGCATTCGAGACTTAGTTCGCCAAGGCGTGCTTCATGCTTATCCGGTGTTGCTTGACGGGAAGAAAGGCTCCTTGGTTTCACAGGCTGAGTCAACTGTTTTGGTTGAAAAGGACTCTGTCAAGGTTTTTGTTTGAGCTTTGATTTTTGCATTATGCGGGCGAAAATGCTTTTATTCTCGTGTTGAGTTATTTTTTCCATGCAGCACTCAAAACCGCCCGCTTCAAGAACGCCCCAGCACAGGCCTTCCTCGTTTCAGCCGCCCCAGCCCCAGGCTTCAGGCGCACAACCGATGCAAAGGCAACCGCCCCTACCTCAACCTGCACAGACGGAAATACGGATTCCGCTCACCATAACCCTAGGCCGGTCTTTCCAGCTGAAGCTCCCGTTCCTACTGGGCTTGCTTTTGATTTTCACGTTCACCCTGATTATTTTCGACAAGGCGAACTTGAATACCATGGACTTGAGCGACTTGCAGAGGCTCCAGTATAACGTCCAGAAGATTTACAGCGTTTCAATGTTCCTCTTCATAATCCTCTTCGCCCTGTCCCTTGCAATAGCGATTTATTACTCGCTTTCCCTAGGCTGGGCTGCAGGCCTCCTAGTCGTCCCTGCCACTTTCATTCCTGCAATCGCGCTAGGCTTGGCTTTCTACCCGTGGCTTGTGGGCGCGTTCATGGTTTTTGCCACAGTGGTTTCCTTTGCCGCAGTGGTTTCCTCAGTGTGGCACCAGCTTTCCCTGTCGCGAGCCTGGGCGGTATTGAGCGCCTCCATGCTTCTCTTCACCATATTATCTTTCTTCGTGGTTTTCTACAAAGTTGCAGGCACCAAAGACTTGCACGTTAACTCCGTGCTCGACCTTCTAGGGCCTTTCAAAGACCAGATTTACGCCATGCCCGTCTTCAAGATAGTATATGACCATTTCGCATTCCTATTCGCATCTTTGGCTTTGCTCGCAGCGGCATTCGTCGGGTTTTTCATCCAAATAACTGCGCTTGCGCTGCTCTTCGCCCTGCAAAAACTTCTTCCAATAAACGAGTAAGCGCGTAGTGTGTGGCTAATAGGGCATATTCCTTTTTCCAGCTCACAAGCCAGTGTTTTTATTTCAAGCTTTACACTATCTAGTTTCAAGGGCCCGTAGCTCAACCTGGACAGAGCGATTGGTTCCGATTCTTCAACTCGGAAGTCGAAGCTTCGGTCTGCGGTTGCAGGGGAGTGACCAATAGGTTGCGGGAGGCTCTTTTCCCTTTTGTCAAAAAGGAAAAAAAGCCCGCGAATTCAAATCCCGTCGGGCCCGCTGCAGGGAGGAACTGCGTTCCTCCCTCGTTGCAGAACCTTTGGTTCTGCGACGTGTCGCAGAAGCGAAGCTTCTGCAACATGCTAACCCTCTTCCTTGCCGGAAGGCTAATGGCGAGTAAAAATGATTCTTGCGCTCTTGTTTCTTGCAAGCTCGCTGGCATTAGGCCTTGCAGCCGCACGGTTTTTCACTATCCTAGATTCCCTTGCGAAAAAAGTTTCAATAGGCTTTCTTGCGGGCTTTGCCCTTCAAACTTTCTTTATTCTCGCCGTCTCGTGGGCGATGGGCGGGCTCCAGCCTCCAGTGATTTTCGTTTCTTCAATCCTGTTTTTCGCATTGGCCTTTTTGCTATACAGTTTCCCTCCTGGAAAAACCGGCAGGAAAATTCGCTTTTCCCACCCGCTTCAAGTTTCCACCTCGGAAATCGCGGCCTTGGCATTTTCCCTGCTTTACTTGCTGCTAATGCTTTCGGCAGTATTGCGCCCTACGCCCGCTGGCGTTGGGTCGGTCATAAGCGTATGGGGCGATTACTCCCTGCATATGGCCATAACGAATTCGTTCGCTTTCGCGGGAAACTTCCCCCCTCAATACCCCGTTCTCGTTGGAGAGCCTTTGAAATATTCCTTTGCAATGGATTTCGCTTCGGCAGTGCTCATCCAAGGCGGTTTCGACTACCGTTCGGCCTTCCTCATCCCCAACCTACTGGTTTTCATTGCGCTTTCCATGGCCATGGTTGTCTTGGTTGAATTGGTTGCAGGCAAAAAACGGCCGCTTGTTGTCGCTCTTGCAATGCTCTTGTTTTTCGTCAACGGGAATTACGGAATTTCTACTGCCCTGGGTGATGCTTTCAACCAGCAATCGCTTTCTCCTTTGCTATCGCCAGCGCGAAATTATTCGAACATCGATTCGCAGGCGATAGTTTTGATGAACTGGGTTTACTCCATGTTCCTCCCCTCGCGCGGGGCGCTGTTCGGATTTGCCCTTGCAGTCGTGGTTTACGCCTTGCTTTTTTCAAGCGTATTGAACGGCGAGTGGAGAAAGAGAGAGCTTTTCGCCGCAGGGGTTTTGACGGGTTTGTTTCCCTTGGCTTACGCCTATTCACTTTTGGCCGTAGGAATTGTTGCAGCATTTCTTTTCGCTGCAGGTTTTTGGCGCGAGCGGAAGCTTCGCGGCGAATGGCTTTATTTTGCAATTCCTGCCGCGATTCTACTTATGCCTCAAATAGCGTGGCTGTGGGGAAGGACGATTTTCTCGTGGCACGGGGGCTGGCTTTCGCCAGACAAAAGTGCTCTTGGAATAATCGACTTTTGGCTGAAGAACGGCTGGGCCGTAATGCTTTGCTTCATTGCGTGGGCTTACCTGGAGTTTTTTGAGGGAAGAAGAAAGCTGTTGGTTTTTGCAGCGCCTTTTGCGTTCATGTTCCTGCTGGGCAACCTCGTACTGTTCCAGCCGTGGGATTGGGATAATTCCAAGCTCTTCCTCCACGTTTTCTTTTTCGCTAGCATTGCCAGTGCCCTGTTTCTGAGCGACTTGTTCAACCGCACGCGAAACAAAGAGCTTTCAAAAACCCTCGTTGCTGGATTAGTTCTCCTCGCCGTAGCTTCTGGCGTGTTGGCGTTGTTTTGGACGGCCTGGGGTTTGAACGCCCGGTTCGTGATGTTCAACGAAAACGATTTTGCCGTTGGCGATTGGATTAAGGGAAACACGCCTGCAAACGCGCTGTTCCTGACTTCCCAAGACCATTTGAACCCGGTTGCTTCCCTTGCAGGAAGGCAAATAATTGCGGGCTATGAAGGCTGGCTGTGGAGCCACGGTTTGAATTACTCGCGAAAGCAGGCTGACGGGAAAGCAATGTTTGAAAAAGGCGATTGCAAGCTAATGGCCGAGTATGGGGTTAGCTTTGTTTTCGTGAAAGCAGGAGAGAATGCCACTGTTTTCGAGGGTGAAAACTTCACATCCATCTATCGCGATAGTTTGGGGAACGAAATTTTCCAGTCGAAATGCAAGGCGTAATCGGCAGTTTTTACCATCGCAAACGCCGCGAGAAGGACGAGCGGTATTTGCCAGAAGACCAAAAACCGGTCCATGAATACGCGTATGCCGAACAGCTCGTTCTTGGTGAACAAAAGCCCAGTCAGCGCCATGGCCGCAATGAACAACTGCCTCGAAAGATTCCGCTTGCTTTTATCCGTAGCAATTGCCAAAATCAAGAACAATGCGCCCAGTGCCGATAGGCCTGCTGTTACCACTCCAGTTTTTTCAATGAAATAACCTAATTCGACCACCGCCCCCTCGTGGTTCGAGAATTGTGCAAGGCCGAAAACGTTCGGGTTGCCTGTAGCGATAAAATGCCATGCGAAGTAAACCGCCACTCCCAGGGCCCAGCACAAAAGCGCTGTCCAAGCGCTTTCCTTGGGCATGGATATTTTCCTTGTTTTTGCAACATCGTGCGCAAAGCTTATTGTCGCATAAGCAAAAGCCGCAGAAACCAGGAATGCTATTGCCTCCTGGTGCACTAACGCTATTGCGGCAGTCAAGGCGAATGCCGCATTGCGCTTGTTTACCGCAATTGCGTAGAATGCGAAGGGCAGCAATGCCAATCCCAGAGCCTGGGGCAGCGGGCGCACCGTATAAACAATAAGTTCGGTCGGCAGGGATGCAAGAAATGCAGCTGCTATGCCCGCGTAATCGCCGAACAATTCTCGTCCAAGAAGGAAAAACCCTAGCGGCAAGAGAACTGCGAAAAGCATTACCAAAAGCCTTTGTGCTAGGTCAATGTTTCCTGCAATGAATGCAGTTCCAGCCAACAGCACCCGGTATCCTGGAACGTATAATGCGGGAATGCCTCCGCCGTAGGAAAAATCTTCAAGCGGGTAAGTTCCGTGTTGAAGTATGTTTTGGGCGAACGCCACGTGAATGTTAGTGTTGCCGTACGTCGGATAGTACCACTCGCTCCAAACCATCCAGTGGGAGAAAAGGCTTAAGGCAATTGCAATGCCCAGGAGTAATAAAACTGTTTTACTGCTGCCAGAAATTTTCTCCAGCTTTTCCAGCGCTTCCAGCGGTTTTTTCTTCAAGCTTGCTTCACCATGTAAATCCTATGCCCGTTGTCGAAAACCTTCTCAAAATAAGTTGCATTGTCGAAAGTCGCGTAATTAGGGTATTTCCAGGCGTAGCCTGCGAAAATGTTNNTATTGCATGTCGTACATGCGCGAAACGACATTCGGGACGATGGCCCAATCGCCTCCCTCCGTGCCTTCGCGCAATACGCTCATCAAAAGCTCTCCGCCGAAAATGTCGCTCGCGAAAACCGTGCGCTCCTGGGTGTTTGCTTCCACCCACTTCAACGCGGCAACCTCGTTTTTCGTTATAACCGGGCTCATCCAACCGCGCGCTGCGTTCTGAGAGGCGTTGAAATCCTGCTGGCCGTAGTAAATAACTACTGCAAGTAACGCCAGCACTACCAAAACCCTGGCTTCTGCTGGAACGGCGTTTTTCATAATTAGTTTTCAACTCAAAAACTTTAATTCCTTCCACTGGTTGTTTTTATTATGAAGAAACTCCCGGTTGTAAAAGCTTTCGACTCCATCGCCGGAGAGTGGAACGCGAAGCATTCAAAGCCTCGCCCGTGGGTTGTGCTTTTCAAGAAGTTTTTGAAAAAAAGCGACGTTATCCTTGATGCCGGTTGTGGTAATGGCATTAATGCAATTGCTTTAGCGCCCTTTGTCGAGAAAACCTATGCTGTGGATGCCTCGCCTAGGATGGTTTCGTTTGCGAAAAGTAATGTGCTTAATTATGGTTTGCAGAAGAAAATCCTTGTATCAAAAGCGAGTATTCTTGCCCTTCCATTTGCAGATTCGTCTTTCGATTCCGTGGCTTATTTTGCCGTAATCCACCATTTTGCCAAGCCAAACGAGTGGAAAAAGATTTTCAGCGAGATGCGCCGCGTTTTGAAGCCGAAGGGACTGGCGTTCGTAACTGTCTGGAATAAATTGAAAGGGCTTGAAACTGAACCCAAAGTCGTGTTTTTGGGTTTTCCCAAGAAAAACGGCGAGCGCGTGCCACGAATGCACTACTTTTTTGAAGAAGGGCAATTAACGTGCTTGGCTGAAGAGTCCGGGTTTATTGTGGAAGAAGTGTTTTACGAGAGAAACGGGGAAAAAACAACAAAGGGAAAAGGAAGAAACCTTTGCCTGGTTTTATCCAAACCCAAATCCCCCTATTAAAATAGAAACGTTTATAATAAACCGTTTGTTTATTATTACGTGTCAACTGGAAAAAACGGCGTTAGCGGGAAGATTTTGAAGGCAATTGAAGAATCGCCCTCGGGGATTGCTTCCCTAGATGTTTTGAAGAGCTTGCGCTTGACCGACCCTTCCACCCTGAAAACCACCTTGAGCAGGCTTAACCAATCGGAAAGGATAATTCGGCTCAAGCGGGGAGTCTACTCTTCAAAACCAATCCGTGACGCTTACTGTTGTGCCCAGGCGTTGTTTAACGGCTATGTCGGNNCGGCAACTTCCAAAACCAGGGTTTTCAATGACTTTGAATTCAAGGCCGTGGCTTTAAAGGAAAAGGCAATCGGGTTTGAGCGCGTGGGAAATTATGTTGTTTCCACCCGTGCTAAAACCTTGTTCGACTGCCTTTACTTGCCTGATTACTCGATTGAGGTGGAAAAGCTTTGTTCGGCTTTTGCGCAAGCTGGACTGTCAAAAAAAGAGTGGGTTGAATTCGAGTCTTACGTAGAAAAATTTGTGCGCGGGAAGACCCGTGAAAGGATGCTGAAAGTTGAAAGGAAAATAAAGAGAGGATATTGATGGAATTGAATTTGGAGGTTTGTAGGACCATTGCAGTCCAGTACGGTTTGCCTTTGCAGTTTGTGGTCAAGGAGTTTTTTGTTTTCGATGTTTTGTCCCAAATAACGAATTTGACTGCGGGCGAGAAAAACTTCGTATTCAAGGGGGGAACCGCTTTAAACAAGGTTTACTTGAAAACTCTCCAGCGGTTTTCTGAAGACTTGGATTTTGATTTGGGTACTGAAAGCATTCCTGAAACTAGGGACAAGTGCAAGGAAATTGCAGGAAAACTTTCCGGTTTTGAAGTTAGCGAATTCCGGAAGGTTGGCGGTACGATCCAATTCTACTGCTCTTTCGAGAGCCC
>DUGE01000054.1 GCA_013331595.1 Microcaldota archaeon
GTTCAGGCCGTCTGTTGAAACAGAAGAGAGGATTCCACCCAGGCCGCAGTAATACAAGCGCACGCGGCCGTCTGGAAGCTTGAATGCGAAAGGCACCGAGCCTTCATTCACGCGAACGCCGTCATCCAAGGTGAAAGTGAACTTCAATTCAGTGAGGTTGGAGGGCTTTGAAGGCGAAGGGGACGGGCTTGCAGTTGCAACTGCGCTTGGCGTTGGCGATGGAACTGCAACCGAAGGCATGAAAGTGGGAGTGGGTGAAGCAAGGGCAACCGAAGGCAGTGGAGTGGCAGTAGGCTGGCCGGATTGCGCGGAACAGCCGAGCAGGGCAAAAGCCGCAAAAACGAAAAATAGTTTATGCATATTTATCAAATTTCAGGGCACATGCTAAATCTGATGTGCAGAGTGATAGCGTCAATGCTTAGCCAGTTTCTTGAGTGAAACGGCGTTTTCTTTGATTATGGTCTTCACTAGTGCAATGAATTCGGGAGTCACTTTTTTCGGCTGTTTTTCAGTCATTTTAACCACACTCTTAAATGCTATTCAGAGGCGCCTTTTATTCTTTCTTTCAGCCATTTTTCTATTGCCGCGATTGATTTCTCGCCACGTGCTACACTGAGAACAAAATCAGCCAGTTCATTCTGATTCCGCTCTTCAAAGAAAAAACCGTTAATCCTCAGAAAAGTAATTGTTGCGGTTTCGGCAGTGCGCTTGTTGCCTTCAATGAAAACGTGACCTTTGTTTGCAAGATAATCGATAATGAAGGCGGCCTTGAGAAATAAAGAATCTCCTTGGCTTTCGTACTTTAGTTTCACCGCTTCAATGACGTGGTTCAAATTAGCTTCGCTAATGATTCCATGCGGGTCGCCGGATAGTTTTACGACTTCCCTATTAATCGAAACCAACTCTTCCCTTTCAAGGTAATTGAACATAAAAACAACAAGTGCACGGCGTTTGAAAAAACTATCTTTAGGCAGAAAGGCATAAGCCTAAACATCAAAACTCAAGGGGCCAGCCACTGAGTTCGTGAAAAGAGAAGCTACTCGAAGAAATTACCACACTGAAGATGCGAAATCACTGAATAAACGCTCAGCGCACGTGGGGTTTCAAAAACCTTTGCAGGCGGGTGTAAGCCTCTTCCTGGACTTCGATGCTTGGGAGGGTGACGACCCGGAAAAACATTTCTTGCGGGTTCATGCCGAAGCCAGAGCCGTTCACAACGCGCACTCCCTCTGTTTCAAGCAGGTCGAGAATGAAATCCTTGTCCGACTTCCACCGACCGGTTGCAGTCAAACGGGGGAAAGCGTAGAAAGCGGCTTCCGGTGGAATGCATTCAATCCCAGGAATTTCATCAAGCCTCTTTACGGTATATCCCGCCCGCTCTTTTAGGTTTTTCATGGAGAAAGCGTATTCAGGCGTGTTATTCGCATAATCGTTCAAGGCACGCGAGTAGGCAGTCTGCACCGCCTTGTTGGCCGAAAGCCTGAAAGAGCAAACTTTCAGCAATGCCTTCAACACAGTGTCGTCGTTGAGATTAGAGAAAAGCATGTGCCCCAACCGCCAGCCGGGCGAATAAAAGCCCTTGGAAATGCCGTCGAGAGTGACTATGGGCACTGTACTGGATAGGGAAGCCATTGGAGTGTGGGCTTTACCGTCGAAACGCAAACGGTGGTATATCTCGTCGGAAATGATGAGCGTGTCTTTTGAGGCTTTTTTCTCAACCACATCGATTATCGCCCTAAGGCTTTCAGTTGAAATGCACGTTCCCGTCGGGTTGTGCGGGCTTATTACTACGATTGCAGCGGTATTTTCATCAATCTGCCTTTCAATTTCCTCAATAACGGGCTCCCAATTGTTTTTAGGGTCAAGCGAATAATAGCGCGCCTGCCCGCCGTACCAGTTTACCCTCGCAGTATAAAGAGGATAGTCGGGCTTGGAGAGAATGACGTTCCTGCCAGGCCCTACGATAACACCCATTAGATAGTCTATAAGTTCGCTCAAGCCGTTTCCAACAACAACTTTTTCCTGGCTGGCGTCAAGTATGCCCCTTTCTTTCGAGTCTTTGGCTATAACCTCTCGCAAGTAAGGCTCGCCCTGCTCGTCGGCATAGCCGTCGAAAGCCCCTCCCTCATTAATGACTTCAACAAGTTCTTTCTTGAAGTGGGGGGGCATTTGAAAACCGTAAAGGCCGTTATACGCTCCGGGGTCGCCGATATTAAGCTCGATTAAGTTCCGGCCTTGCTTCTTGAGTTCCGCTACCTTCAACGTAATCTGCTGGTCGCGGATCGCGTAATTAGCATTCCAAACCCTATCGGCAATATGGGCAAGGAGGATTTTCTCCTGCTTTCCAGGAGCAAAGTGCTTGGCAATAAGCTCTTGCGCCTTCTCCTGGTTGTCAACAACAAAAAGCACAGTGGCAAAACCGGGGGTAACGACCAACTGGCTTGTAGATTTGATGGAAATGCCGTTTTCAGCAAAGAGCTTCGCAACCGAAGCAAGCTGGTTCGGCTTGTTTGGAAGCTCTATAACAATCCCCTCAGGCGGGGTAACGTTGAATCCCATCTGCAGCAGGACTTCCCTTGCCCGGGCTATCTGCTCGTCCTTGACCCCAATGCGCATTATCACGTGCCCGTCAACTGCTTCAAAAGAAGCCGATTCTATGTTGACATGGGCTTCGCCCAGCACAGTGCAAACGTCTGCCACGAGGTCAATGCGGTTTTCTGCCAGTACAGTAAGTATTTGCATTTACATACCACGATTTTTAAAAACGAGGCCGAATTGCATTGAAGTTTATTCATCATAAAAATATATAACGATTATCTAAGGCAAGCAAGAAATTTTCCAAAAAACAAGCATTTTTAAGGCATTTATTGTACAAGTGTATAATAAATTTGAAACGCAGTAGTGCCTGTTTGCAGGCAATATGCAACGGGGATAAAAACATGCATACGGACGAAAAGGACTTTGAAATACTTTCGGAACTGGAAAAGGACTCCAGCCAGCCGTTGAGAAAGCTTGCCCGGAAGACGGGAATACCAATGGCAACGGTCCACCACCGCATCCGCGCAATGAAAAAGCAGGGAGTAATCTTGAATTACACGGTAAAGGTGGACAACAGGAAGGTTGGAAAATCAATTCACGCATTCACCCTCATCGAAGCACAGGCCGGCCTGAAGAACAGGGGCCTGATGAACATCGGCAAGGCGATTTCCAGGATTGCCGAGGTTGAAGGGGTTTACGTCACAACGGGCATTTACGACATTATCGCCGAAGTGCGGGCGAAAGACATGGACCACTTGAGCGATGTGGTGCTCAAGAAAATCAGGGAGATAGACGGCGTTTCAAAAATCAGCACCATGCTGACGCTTGTCGACATCTAAAAACTACTGGTCAAAAACTCTCAAAAGCCTTCCTCATTTTTTCCACGCCCTCGCGGATCGTATCTTGCGATGCGGCGTAGCTGAAGCGCAAATAGCCCTCGCCGAGGGTTCCGAAGGAAGTGCCAGTCAAAACAGCAAGGTCGTGCTTCTGGAGCAGGAATTCCTCCAGTTGCTTCGACGTCATGCCGCTTTTCTCGCAAACTTTTTTCACGTTGGGGAACGCGTAGAATGCGCCTTTCGGCATTACGCACGAGACTCCAGGCACGTCGTTCAACAGCTTTATTATCAGCTTGCGCCTGGCGTCGAACTCTCCAACCATTTTCGTTACTGAATCCTGCGGCCCTTTCAGCGCTTCGATTGCCGCGTACTGCGTGAAATTGGAAACGCACGAGTAAATGTTGATTGCCATTGTAGTGAAAGCTTTTGCCAGCGCTTTTGGCATTACGCCGTAGCCAAGCCTCCAGCCGGTCATGGCGTAAGTCTTNNGTAAATCTCGTCGCTCAAAACCATGAAGCCATTGTCCAAGGCCAAATCTCGCACGAGCTTGAAGTCTTCGCGCGCGAGGGTGCCGCCCGTCGGGTTTGCGGGGGTGTTCATAACAACCAGCTTCGTTTTGCTCGAGACTTTGCTTTTGAAAACCTCGTGGTCGAAACGAAAGCCCGTTTCCTCCGTGAGCGGAAGGCCGACGACTTTAGCGCCTGCAAACCTGCATGCGGAATCGTAAATCGGGTAAGCTGGGTTTGGCACTATGGCCTCATCCCCGGGCTGGAGCAAGGTCATTGCAGCCATGTAAAGAATGGGTTTTCCCCCTGGGGTTATCACGATTCCGTCCGGGTCAGGCTGGATTCCGCGAGTTTTCTTTATATCGTCACAAACTGCCTGGCGCAATTCAAAAACGCCATTCGCAGTTGTATAGCCGATTTTGTTTTCCTGGATTGCGCGGATGCCCGCCTGCTT
>DUGE01000019.1 GCA_013331595.1 Microcaldota archaeon
TACGGCGTAATACCAAGCTTGCGCGCCTACTGGGTGAAGGAGAAACAATACGATTGCAGCCGCTGGAATGGCCGCAGCCCACTTTTGCTTCGAGTTAGTGCCGAAATACCAAGCTGCGGCAACGAGGGTGAAGAGCCTCGCGACGTTCAAAAGCGAAGCTTCCTTGCCCACGAAAACGAAGTCGACGAATTGGGTGAACAAAACCACTGCAGCGCCCAAGGCGCTTCCCAAAAACCCGCCTGCAACTGGCGCGAAAAACTGGAATAGAGTGAAGAACTGGTTTGAAGCGCCCAACGCCTGCGAAAAGTTGATGCGCACGGCGACCAGCCCTGCGATTGCGAACAAAGCCAGAAACAATATTTTCGAAGCGTTTTCCTTGAGTTTGAAGTCCATGCGCACACCAACCCCTTCACGAATAGTAAAACAATATCCGCAGCCGCTTTTTTAAAGTTTGTATGAGTAGTATAGCTTTCAGGTGGGAGTTTCAATGCGATTCAAAGGCAAAAGCGTGCTTGTAACAGGCGGTGCTAAAGGCATAGGCGAAGCCATAACGCACGCTTTCTCCAGCGAAGGCGCAAGAGTGTTCGTCAACTACAACACGTCCAAGGCGGAAGCAGAAAAACTTGCTAAGGAGGAAGGCGGTTTTGCCGTTCGCGCCGACGTTTCCAACTCCAAGCAAGTTGAAGCCATGAAAAAATTCGTGCTGGGCAAGACTGGAGGAACGCTGGACGTTTTGGTGAACAACGCTGGCGACATCGACTGGGTCTCGTCGTGGGAAGACGTAACAGAGAAAATGTGGGACCGAGTGGTCAACACGAACCTAAAGGGCACGTTCCTGTGCACTCGTGCATTCGCCCCGTCCATGCTCAAGCGAAAGCGTGGAGCAATCGTAAATCTCTCGTCAACAGCGTTTTTTCAAGGCAAATTCCCCGCAGTTCATTACAACGCCTCGAAGGCCGGCGTAGTTGCGCTTACCAAGACGTTCGCCAACCAGCTCGCGCCGTTCGTGCGCGTGAATAGCGTTGCGCCGGGATTCATTCAAACCAACTTCCAGTCGCACTACTCGGACAAAAGGCAGAAAGAACTGCTCAGCGGAATTCCTCTGGCGCGGTTCGGGAGGGTGGAAGACATAGCAAAAGCGGTTTTGTTCCTCGCCTCCGAAGAAGCGTCGTACGTTACGGGCCAGACGCTGGTCGTCGACGGTGGTAGGGTAATGATTCCGTAGAAAGCATTAAATACCGGTATTTATCCTATTATTTATAGGTATTTTGTAGGTGATTAGCATGGAAGCGGTAGTTAGGTTTGACGGTGCAGTTGCGGCAACTTTGGAAAAGCTGGTGGAATTGGGGTACTTTAAAACCAAGTCTGAAGCCATCCGGGCGGGAGTTTTGGAGTTGGGCAAGGAATACAACCTTTTGAAAACCCCGCAAGAGCTTGAGGCTGAACTCGTAATCAGGAAAGTGGAGCAAATTGATAGGGAAATTGATGAAGGAAAGAGAAAAACTTACCCTCTTGACGAAGTGTTGCGGGAATCCCGACGCCGAAAGAAGTGATTCAACTTGTCGTATTCCGTAATTCTTGATGAAATTGCCAGGCGACAGTTTTTCGAACTTGACCAGTCGGTTAGGGAAAGGATAGCTAAAAAATTGAAGCAATTGGAAAGGGAGGATTTGCAATCGCGCCATTTAGAGTACGGCGTGCCCGTTTTCGTCGAGGAAGTCGGTCAAAACCGGATAGTATTCAAAATTCGCGACGACATCAAGGAAAAACGCGTTGTTTTTATCGGCAAGCATAAGGACTACAAGAAATGGTATAGCCCAAGGAAATAATTCTGCAAAAAAGAGGGAAGTTCATGGAAGACAAATCTTTGTTTTTGAGAACACTTGGAGAAAATCCAAAGCTGAAGATAATAGATTTTCTCATGGAGAATCGCATTTTTGACTACTCCCAGAAAGAGATTATTGACGGCTGCGGAATCAGCAAAAAAAGCTTTTACGCTAACTTCGGCGACTTGGTTGCGCTGGAGCTCGTATGGCAAACGCGTAACGTTGGCCGCGCCAAGCTCTACAAGCTGAACGGGCAAAANNGCAGAAAAACACTCGTCACGCGAGCCAGCCAAAACGATAGCAAAAGCTTCAGTTGGTTAGTACTATTACTTGAAAACTAGTTGGGAAACGTCAATCGTCTTTTCTAAAATCCCGAGTTCTTTCGAAAGGTCGGCTAGCTTTTGAACCGGGCGTATGCTTTCGGCAGCCTGTTTGTTGTCGTAAAGGTGGGTTTTCTGGGCTATCGCTACGTCCAGCTTTAAGTATTTAGCGAGAATCAGTTTTGATTCCTCCGGATTTTTTTCCATGAAATCCGCCGCTTTGAGGATTGCGTTTTGAATCTTTCGCGCAACGCCAGGCTGTTCCCTAGCAAGCTTGCTTGACACTACTGCAGCGCTGGTCGGAAACGGCTGGAAAATCTTGCTTCGCGGCGTTTCAACCAAAACCCCGCCCAAGCCGTTTTCAACGATGACGGTCGATGCTGGCTCCCAGATTAAAACCGCATCGACGCCGCCGGCTGCAAACGCTGGAACTACTTGAGAGTAAATCACTTGCACCAAGTTGACTTTCGCCGGGTCTACGCCCGAGTTTTTCAAGAACAATTCGGCAGTGCCTTTTCCAGACGCCCCGGGCCCAGTCAAAAGCGTCTTTCCTTCCAAATCGGTTGTTTTGGCTATGCCCCTGTCTTTTTTGACTATCAACGCAGAGACAGGATGCGCGTCGTCCTCAAAATTATGTGCAATGGTTTTGAACGCGCCTGGCGCCCTCTGTTCGACGGCAAAAAGAGTTTCCCACGACACAGCAGGGCTGAAATCCAAGTCGCCTTTCGAAATCGCGTCCATAATCGGGTTTGACGATTCGAATGGAATTGCGCTTATTTCAATTCCCTCGTCTTTGAAGAAACCCTTTTCCAAAGCCACGAAAAGAGGAAGGCTCGCGGTAATCTGGAGATAGCCCGTCTTGACTTGAACGTTTTGTACTGCCGTTCCAACAATCAAGCCCGTTTGCGAGTTGGTTTGAGAAAAGCTGCCGAAGAAAAAAATAGTGCCAAACAACGCCACCAAAGCCATACCCACGATCGCCAGTCGAAATTTGCCATCCACGCCTACCACCATATGCAATCGGCGGGCCGCGGGCGTTAAGCATTTGTTGTTGGAAAAAAAACAACGCTTAAATATTAACCCGTTCAAGGATGCTCATGGAAGATTTGCTGAGGGAAGCGGGGCTTGGCAAAACAGAGGCTAAGGTCTATCTCGCCTTGCTGGAGTGCGAAGAGGAAACGGCTTCGGCAGTAGCGAAGAAGGCGGGAGTGGACCGTTCCAGTGCATACGCGGCTTTGAGCTCTCTGAAGGAAAAAAGCCTTGCCGGCAGCCTTTTGAAAAAGGATACGACGTACTTCTACGCGGCTGACCCGGAAAGGCTGGTCAAGCTGGTTGAGGGAGTCCAACAAAAAATTNNAATTTTGGAAGCCTTGCCCACCCTCAAAAAGCGGGCTAAACCCTCTGAAAAACCGTTCGTGACCGTTGCAGAAGGCAAAGAAGCCCTGAAAATCTTTTATCGGGGGGTATTGAGCGAAAAGAAAGACTGGCTTGCGATAGGGCTTGGAGGCCTTAAGGCTGCGAAGCATGCACCTCTTCTGGCAGAAAAATCGCACGTCCAGCGGGAAAAGCTCGGAATCGGTATGAAAGCAATAGTTCTTTCGACTCCTGACGGAATCCAGCGCGGCAGGGAGCTCTTGGAGTACGGGCATACTGAAATCAGGGTAGCCCCTAAATGGTTTAATTCGCCGGTTACAACTCACGTTTACGGGAATGTCGTGAGCGTGGCGATTTACGTGGGCGAACCGGTGATAATTTTCATTAGGAACCGGAAGATAGCCCAGCACTTCAGGACCTACTTCTATTGGCTGTGGAACATCTGCAAGCGGCTGAGATGATTCCTTGAACTCAGGTTATTTCTCCCGGCGTTAGGATCATCTTACTAACGTTAATCTGCTTCGTTAAAACTCCTTCACTCGCAAGCAAGTCTGCAAAAGCCTGCGTCTGGCTAAAGTCTTGATCGGTCAACTCTGAAAACTTCTTGATCGGCGCATTAGAAAGCTTTGCCGTAATCGAAGCGTCGAGATTGGCGTACTTCAACAAAATTTCTTTCGCTTCAAGAGGATTTGACCGCTTGAAGTCTATCGCCCGTTGAATGGCCACAACAAACTTTCGTGCCGTCTCTTTTCTTTCAGCAACCAGGCGGGTTGAAACTATCGGCCCGTTGACCGGCATCGGTTCTAAAACCGTGCTTTGCGGGGTTTTCCACAATTCCGTTGCAATGTTCTTTTCAATCGCAAGAAGATTATAAGGCTCGAGCGTGAACAGGGCGTCAACTTGCCCTGAGTCAAGAGTTTGCAGCTGCAATTCAGCAGGCACTTCCACAAA
>DUGE01000062.1 GCA_013331595.1 Microcaldota archaeon
AAGCCATTACGAAAACCGGGTTTTAAAGAGCAATAGTAAGAAGCCCGAATGGAACGAAAAGAAAAGGGGGTTACTTGCGCTTGCGGGCCGGGAAAGAGCGCATGGCATACAAAGCGACAAAGCCCACCAGCAAAGCAAAAAGCGGGTTGATGTCAGGCAAGGCCTTTTTTTGCTTGACGAGAATTACGGCCCTGGGTTCTGAAGCGCCGTACGTGTTTCCGTCAGGATCCATCACAGTAGCAATTGTCCGGTACTCTCCCTCAGGCAATTCCATTAGGCCGAACAACCCCGGAGTGAGCACTGCCTTGAATACGCCGCGCTTTCCGGTAAACTCAACCGGAACAGTCACGGAATCCTGGTCTCCGGGCTTGAACACGGTCAAAGTTATAGAATCTGCAGCATCGCCGTCAGCAGCCAAGCCCGTGGAAGCATAATTGTAAAGCAGCGTGATTGTTGCCTTGGAAAGCGTTTCGTTCGTAACAACAACGTTTCCCTCAATGCGCAGCACCGAGCTCGAAGAGTCCACAGGAGGAGTATAAGGACAGTCTACCGGAGTGCAATCCGGATTGCAAGTGTTGCATTCGTCATATTCACACGCGTTGTTGCCGCAAACGCCATTGCCGCCGCAATCCTGGGGAGCACAGTCTTGAGTGCAGTAAGTGCATTCGCCAGTATCA
The DNA here is from genome assembly GCA_013331595.1 of Microcaldota archaeon. The sequence goes on from DUGE01000062.1 coordinate 678, forward strand.
CAAACCCCATTTCCGCAAAAGCCAAAACCCCGACCGTTTGTTACGGTCACGCTTGCGGCAGAACAAACGGAGAAATCGTTGCTGGAAGAAGCAAACCAACCGGTTGCAGGCTGGATTCCTGCAGTGAAAGTGCCGGCATAATCATTAGGCGCCCCACCGGGCGCTAGCGAACCAAGGGATTGCGGCCGGACATCCCAATCCCACGGCGAAGCCGCGCTGCATTGCGTTGAAAATCCGGTGTGAACGCAGTTTGTGGTAACCGGCGCTTCTTCAGCGAAGGTGAGATCAAGTTGCGTTTGCCCGTTGGAATCGGAGTTCCAGCAGGCGTTGCCCGAAGCAGTGGTAACCATTATGTCTTTAGTGCAGGAATTGGCTCCAAAAGAAGCTCTAATCGTATGCAGGTAAGTGACCGAGCCTGCAGTCAAAAAGGTGGATAATTCATTCCTGTCGGCAAATGTGAAGTCCCCGTTCTGCGGGAAAAATTCGCTCCACAAAACCGAACCCGAACAAGGCATAGGCACACCATTTCCGTCAAGGCAAGTTACTGAAATTGGGGCATTCTGCTGGCCGACGGCCATGACATTCGGAGCGTTCACGAAGCAGAATGGCGTTCCACCTCCACCACCAGCATTAGAAGCGTCGATTGAAGCCGAAGCGCACGTTTTAGTGGCGTCCCTTGAGAAAGAGAATCCTTCGCCTGCTTCGGAAGCAGAGTGGTAAGCAAAACGGTCGTCCGAAGGCTGTTCGTCAACAGAAGCTCGTGGAGGCGGGCCGTTAACCTCCCAAGCCCAAGTGCCTATTGTTCCCGAATTGCAGGGGCTCTCCGGATTATTGCCAGACTGGCAGTTCGCCTGAAGCGGCGTTATTTCACCAACATTGGTTTGAATGATGGTGTTTCCATCGGTATCTGAAACATGGCACGAATTTCCGGAAGGGTCAACCACCCTAATCGTGCGAGCGCAAGAGAAATCCTCGCTGAAAGAAGCTTGCACTGCATGAAAATGCGTCACTTGCCCTGAAGAAATTTGTGCCTGCATGCCTTGAGTCAAAACCAAATCGCTGTTGCGCGGGAAAGTAACATCCCAAAGCGGGGTTGAAGGGCAGGTAGTTTGAACGCCGTCGTTAAAGCAAATTACTGAAGCAGTGGAGGCATTATTCCTGTTCTGCGGAACTGAGTTGGGCGTGATCAACATGGAGCAAGACCAGCCTGAACCTCCGGGTTGAGAAGTGGAATTTATGCCAACTGCAGCGCAAACTTTTCGCGAATCCTTCGCTTCAACATAACCCGTGTTTTCCGTCAACGGGGAATAGCTTGCAAAACGGTCGTCGCCAGGAGTCTCGCTCAAAGTCGAATTTGGCACTGTGCTTGCAGCCCAAGTCCAACTGCCAATGGTGGAAGGACCGCAAGGCTTGTCGTCCTGCGCCGGAACACCGAACTTGTAGCAATTCGCTTGAAGATCGTTCTGGGAATAAATCGGCGCACGTATGGCCTGGTGTAGGGTGCTGTTTGAAACCCAGCAGGACCAGCCGTTCACATCTTTAACTCGGAAAGTAGAACCGCAGCTTACGCCCTCGGCAAAGTTTGCGGTGACAACATGGCGGTAGGTGACAAATCCGGAAGCTATGTCGCCAGTTAGCGGATCGTCAAAATTAGGCTCAACGGTCGCATCAGTATTGGGAGGAGTAGGTATGCTCCAAGTTGGCTCCGACGGGCAGGTTATCTCGCCTCCCCCGTTAATATCGAAACATTTTACGTTGCGGGTGGCTGTCGAACGTTGGGGAATCTCTTGCTCAACAATAAAAATCGGGTAGAGAACGCAGTAAAACGACGGCGGGTTTCCCCCACCTGCCCCTAAAGGGCAAACGCCGCCATAGCAAGGCCCTACGCCCGTATCAAAACCCGAAAAAGTACTTGAACCAATGGGAGACTCTTGGGCTACATACTGGCCGTCATAGCCGCCCTGAATGTCAGTGCCGCCAGAAGGACCGATGGCATAAATAGTGTCAAAGCCGTTGGCGTTCGAGTCAAAACCCGAAACGACAGGAGAAAAAAGCGCCAAACCGGAGAGAAAAAACAGCAGGAACAAGATCTCTTTTCTCATAGGAAAACCTTTCACGATTACAGAGCCAAGGGTATAGGGAAAACGCTCTTTTTAACTCTTATCGTGATTGCAGCCGGCGGAAGCGCGAAGAAAAATGAAAAGCAATCAAGCCAAATATTTTTTGCCCGTTGCATCCTTCGCCAAAAGCGCTATGGACTTGACGAACCAGATGGTGTATTTTTCCGGGTGGGCAGTGACCTCGCGCAACGCCTTTTTCGCGGCAAGGTTGACCAAGGCATCAACCTCCTTCTCATTGGGCTTGATTTTGCGGTTGTAATTCGCTATGCTCACAAGGCAAAACTCGTTCTCGCACGTGCCGTCCCCGTAATCCTTGTAGTAAGAAAAGCCGTCGAAATGCACCAGCGGGATTTTTTCCTCGATGCCGTATTCCTCACGCAGGCACCTCCACATTGCCTCGTTCTTCGACTCGTTCGAAAGAATGTGGCTTACGGGCGTGTCCAAGGCATTGCCTCCCACCTTGCGCTCTGGGCGCACATGCAAAACGAATTCCCCTTTTTTGTTCAAAACCAGAATTGCGAAAGCCAAATGCTTTATTCCCGGCGTTGAATGCGCATCCCACCTTTGAACCACCCGCCCGAGTGGTTTTCCCCTGTCGTCAACGGCGAAAAGCAACTGCGTGCCCTTGTGCTTGTCCTTATACTCAAGCGAAGAGGCATAGTCGCCCACGGCCTTGCGCGCAATCTCGCTCCACTTCACTTCCGGATGCTCCTTCATTTTCCTGAACACTTCCTGCGGAACCGCGAAAGTAACGTTAGGCATTCCAAACCACCCTTCAAAGCAATTTAACTTAATTGCCTTAAATAAGTGAAATAAGGGAGAAATATAAAAAGCTTGCCTTTTGGCCTTTGCCCGCGGCAAAAAGACCGGCGAGCAGCGTTTTTTATTTTAGCGCTGGCTTGATTACAACATGACCGATTCAATCGAGGCCATAGTGCGCAAGAACGCCTTGAAAAATACTTTTGATTACGGCAAGGCCGACCCGAAAAGCGTCGTGGGAAAGGTAATCGCGGAATTTCCTGATGCGAAGAAAGACATGGGGCGAACCATGCAGCTGGTTGCCCAGGCGGTTGAGGAAGCCAACAAAAAAACCAGGGAAGAATTGGAAAAGGAAATGTCGGACTTCGTTTTCTACGAAAAGAAGGAAGTCAAGCGCGACAAGTGGGAACTGCCCGGCGTCGAGGAAGGGAAAGTAGTCACGCGCTTTCTTCCGGAACCGAACGGCTTTCCGCACATGGGCCACGCGAAAAGCGGCTTCCTGAGTTTTACGCTCGCCAAGCAGTATAACGGAAAGTTCCTCTTGCGTTTTGACGACACTAATCCCGAAAAGGAAAAGCAAGAGTACGTTGATGCAATCAAGGAAGACGCCGAGTGGCTTGGCCTTAAAGCCGATGGGCCGGAAACCTACGCTTCGGACTTGATGGTGCAGTTTTACGATTATGCCATCCAACTTATTACCCCGGGAAACGCGTTCATCTGCTCGTGCACCCAGGAACAGATGAAGAAAAACCGCGAGGAAAAAACCGAGTGCCTTTGCAGGCGCAGGAGCGAAGGGCAAAACCTCGCGTTCTGGCAGCAGATGGTTGAAGGCGCGTTCAAGGAAGGAGAAGCCATACTCCGATTGAAAGGCGACATGGCGAGCAACAACACGGTAATGCGCGACCCCACCCTATTCAGGATTATCCTCACTCCGCACTACAGGCACGGCGAGAAATACAAGGCTTGGCCCACCTACGATTTCGAGGTGAGCATAGCAGATTCGCTTGAAGGCGTTACGCATGCATTGCGCTCGAAGGAATACGAATTGCGCGACGAGCTTTACTACTTCATTTTGGACAAGCTTGGGTTGCGAAAGCCTGTGGTCTACGATTTCTCGCGATTGAACATCAAGGGCAACGCCCTAAGCAAGCGCCTCATCAAGCCGTTTGTCGATGAAAAAAAAGTCTGGGGCTGGGACGACCCGCGGCTGCTTACATTGAAAGGCTTGAAGAGAAGGGGAATACTGCCCGAAGCAATACGCACGTTCGTGCTGGGTTTTGGCTTGAGTAAAGTCGAGAGCGAGCCGAACATTGAAGCGCTGCTGAAGGAAAATGCAAAGCTGCTCGAACCTCAAGCGGAACATTACTTCTTAGTTGAAAAGCCCTTGCGGCTCATGGTGAAAAACTCGAAGGAAACTTTCGCCAAAATCCCGCTCCACCCCACCGACAAAGGCAGGGGCTTCAGGGTTTTGCACGCCGAGAAAGACTTTTTCCTCAGCAGGAAAGACTTGGACGAGCTTGACGAGGGAGACGTTTTTCGGCTGAAGGAATTGTACAACGTCAAGCTCCTCGAGAAAAATGCGAACGCCGTCATCGGCGAGTATGCCGGCAGGGACTTGATTGACGGCACTAGGAAAGTGCAGTGGGTTCCCGCCGCAAACGCAATCAAATGCGAGGTCTTGAGGGTTAGCGAGCTTTTGGAAGGCGATAAGTTCAACCCGCGGAGCTTGGTCACGGAAGTGGGCTATTGCGAACCGGAATGCGCCAAGCTTGAGGAAAGCGCAATCGTGCAGTTGGAGCGCGTTGGCTTCGCCCGCCTTGACGACAAAACAAGAATGCGGTTTATTCTAACCAGCGAGCTTTGATGAAATGAGAGAGAAAACAATTCGCGGGAAACAATTTCAAATTATTCGGGAATTATCGCCGGTTTACGAACAGGCTAAACTCCAAGTCAAGCCCGAACTAGATCGCCTCAAAACGCTTTCACAAAAAAGCAAGCTCGAAGACCCTGAGAAAAAACTTGCCCGTAGGCTATTGCAGTCTCTTGGAAGAAAAATAAATTCTCACGTAAGAAAACATTATGACGAATTTAACGCGTTAGGAGAAAGCAGGCGGAAGAAATTAAGCCGGTTTTTTAGGGGCATTTTCACCGGGAAAAGCCCGATGCAGATTAAAGCTGAAGATTTTGAGGCCAGATTTTTACATCCCCCAGGAGGCGTAAGGGAGGACAAAAAAACATTCTATGCAAACTGTGTTGGAAATACGCTTGCCCAACAAGCGATCCTGCGAGAAGTTAGCGAAAACGCCCTTGGCTTTATTCAACTTCCATCGACACACCTCGTGCCAACCGTAAAAATTGCAGACCAAACGTTTGTTATTGACAATCTTCTATTATCCAATAGTAACGCTCTAACGGTAGAAGAATATTTAACGGAGTTAAAGAACGCGGTTAGAGACGATACCCACAAGCTTCACAGGGTATTCGAAAATATTGGCGATACAGAATTGAAAGGATTTTTTGATAACATTGAAGTTGGGAGTGGAGCTAAAAAAGCGGTTACTCAGGGCTACGCACATTTGGCTGAAGCGTCACTTAGACATGGCAACGCGAAAAATGCCATTCATTTTTTTAAAAAAGCACTTGCTCTCGATCCTGAAAACCCCTATCTTCATCTTAGACTTGGTTCCGCATATGTTAAGGCGGACAACCACTCACAGGCACGCTATCATTTCAGGAAAGCAGGTTTGGGAAGCGCGGCGGAGAACACCGCAAGATAGTTTTTGGCTGAAGAGAAAAAATCAGTTCTTTGAAGTGGGTTAATGCGAAAGTTTTTGATTGCGCCAATGAGGCACGGCAATGCGGCAACAGAAGCC
>DUGE01000048.1 GCA_013331595.1 Microcaldota archaeon
AGTTTGAGCAGGAATACTGCCGGAACAACGGGTATTCAAAACGCGGCCCTATTACGCCAAGGGAGTGGGTGAAACGAATGGAAGGTACGGACATTGTTTTCGACCCTGACGTTCTTTCAAAAACCTGGAAAGTCAGGGGCGTAAGCGTTGGCTGGAGTCATTTGACCAGCCACAGCGTTCGGCTAGAGCTTGGCGTGGGAACTTCCATCATGGCTCCTTCGAAAGAGCTTTTGCTGCTTTACAAGTGCGTGGCTTTGGTCGAGAGGACTGACGCGAGAAGAAAGCCTAATGCTGAAATAGCGCGTTTGGATTCGAAAATCTGGAAGGATGCCAACGACATTCTCGCCCTCAACGACACTGGAATAAATGGAGAAACCCTCGCTGACCTGGCAGAAAAAACCGGTCTCGCGCGAATTTTAAGCCATGCCAAGCAAATCATTTCAGCAGACTATGAAGACTACGGCTTCAAGCAATACGCTTTCGCCAAAAACTTTCTGGAACTAAAACCTTGAAAGATCTCATTCTAGGGCTTAAGCATTTCAGACATTCTAAAAGAAGTGAACGTAACTCGGCTTTTGTTTCCGTTCCTGCCCAGGGCGCTTCACTACCAGTTCTGCGCCCATTTTACTTTTTTCGTGAAAGTATAATTCGTAGAACTGGAGGTTTTTTCTTATGGTTAGGGTTATTGGAGTTAGCGGAGCGGACAAGCTGTTCGTTTAGAGGAAAGCTTATATACTTTAAATGACGTTAATTACCATGTTGGTAATTATGAGCACTAAAAAAATCGGGTTGGGTTGGTTTCAGTTTGACGTCTTGTCGGCGTTAGAGCGCAGTGGAAAACGCAAGTTTACCGTTGCAGAGGTGAAAGGGCTTTTTCCCAGCGCTTCGAAAAGCATGGTTCTGAAGACTCTTTCCAAGCTTTGCGCCAAAGGCAGGATTCACAGGCTCAAGCGGGGTTTTTACTTACTCGTCCCTTTGAAGGAAAAAGACTTTGCGTTGAACGAATTGTCTTTGGCTGGCGAGTATTTTCCTGAGGGTTACGTTTCGTTTTTAGCGGCAATGAGGTATTACGGTTGGACTGACCAACTCCCCTCCACGATAACAGTCGTCCAACGCAAGTACGGGCGGAAGAAGGAGTTTCAAGGCACCAAGTATTTTCCTTTTCGCGCTTCGGAAAAGTTTTTCTTCGGCTTTGATATTGTAGAGATTGCGGGAGTTAAAGTCAAGCTAGTATTGAAGGAAAAAATGCTTTTAGACTGCATGGCTCACCCCGAGCTTTGTAATGGGATTGGCGAGATTGCGAGAGCTTTGAAAAGGCATTACGAGGAATTGGATTGGAAGAGGGTGGGGCGTTTTGCTGGGAAAATGGGGAACAGCGCGGTCGAAAGAAGGTTGCGCTATTTGCTATGGGCGTTGGGTTTAAAGGCAATAACGCTTTTTGAGGGGAAAAACTTTGGTGGATACCGGCTTTTGGACCCTTCGCTGCCGAAAAAAGGCAGGTTTAATTCGAAATATGGTTTGATTGTTAACGCTGACGTTTTAGAGGAGATGCGATGAAGGAATTGGACGTTGAAGTGATAAACCGGTTCGCCAGGAGAGAAGGCTTGAGCCTGGGCAACGCAGAAAAGGAATACGCGCTATCCGTGGCTTTGCTGCACCTCTCGAAGTTTTCCGAATTCCGGAAAATGGCGTTCAAGGGAGGAACTTGTCTCAAGAAGGCGTATTTCCCGGAATTCCGGTTTTCAAGCGATCTCGACTTCTCCTCGAAAACGGAAAACGCGGGGCTCCAATCTTTCTTGACGCGTGTTTTTCAAAACAAAACTTTGGAGGGCGTAAAGTTTACCAAAATACTGAAGCTCGAGAGAACCAAACAAAACCTTTCGATCTCCCTGCAGTACGAAAGCCAAATTAGCGGTGCGGGGCACGTCGACTCGATAAGAATAGAAAGCTCCAGGGAATCCGAAGTGATGCTTCCACTTCAGGAAAAACAAATTTTAAACCCGCCAGAATTCGAACTTCCGCCTTCCTTTGCCTACTGCCTTGACTTGAGGGAAATTCTCGCGGAAAAAATTCACGCCATATACCACAGGCCAAAACCGAGAGATTTGCACGACCTGGATTTTCTTCTAGCGAAAGGAATTGCTGTTGACGAAAGCTTGATTGAAGCAAAGCTAAAGCCGATTGATAAGAAACTAGAATTCAACTCGTTTAAAGAGCGGATGAATGTTCTTGGCGAACGCTGGGAGCGAGACTTGCGGCAGGTAATGCAAAAAACTCCAGACTTCCAGCAAATTCAAGGTAGAGTAACGAAAAAACTTTTTAATGCAGAGCACGGAACGCTTGGAGGTGGAACAAAATAGCGCAAAAGGGCGCAGAACTGGGCATTCTGTTCCTGCCCAGGGCGCTTTTCACTTTTGAAAACGATTTTACCTCTAAGAAAATCGATTTAGGTTCTCTTTCCACGGGAGATTCGCAGGTTCGCTCTTCAAGCAATATTCTATCTATCTTACAGCAACTCCTTCCGAATCTCAGCTATAATCATTTGAAGCAGCTCAAGAAGAGCATAAACCTTACACTTGCGCAGATCGATCCGGAAAGTTTTGGGCACGGACGGAGGTTTGACAACCCAAACCGCGTGCCTACTGAC
>DUGE01000058.1 GCA_013331595.1 Microcaldota archaeon
TTCCTGACTTCTGCAAGCCTTTTTGCCAATTTGTGCGCCATCATTATTGGCAAAGGCATAAGTTCAGGAGTTTCATGGCAGGCGAAGCCGAACATTGAATTGTGGACTATGATGCCGTTTCCCGAAAACAAGTGCACGCCTTCTATTTCCAGATCGTACACTTCGTCTATTTCGGTTTTTCTTACGGATTCAACGTCAATCACTGCATACGGGAGGTCTAGGTTTAGGCGTTTTTCATCGTTTAATTCGTTCTTCCAACGATTGGGAATAAGGAAAATACCCCCAGAATTCCGCTTTTTCTCTTTATTGTTTTTAACATAATCAGCTAGTTTTGCCGATTTAATTGGATCAAGAAAACCTATGTTTGAAGCAAAATTATGGAAGCTTTCAAAACCTATAATGCTCAATACATAGTTATCATAATTCGATTTGTAACGATGGTCTCTTCCTACGAAAGTTCCCTTAGGCCGGTTGAATAGAATAACTGACTTTACTCCAAAATCATTGAGCAAAAGCTGAGTCTCGCGTAATAGCCTGAGAGATGAGGATGAAAGCCGTACTCTTGCGTTTGACTTTGTTCTTCCGGTATTTATTACAATTGTTCCGTCGCTGTCAAACAGTCCCTTCAAATAAGAAGCTATTACGGCTCTAGGTGAACTGAAAATCTTTTCGGGCGTGCTTTTGCAAGACGCCTTATTCTTCATTAAACCAAAGTTCTCAAAATGTTTTCTCACCAGAAAGGAGTCAATGCGTAAATTTATGCTGGCTTTAGTTTCTGTTACTCGCCACTGGTGAGGCATCCGCTCATCTGCAATATTTTTTACAGCAGGCACGTGATTGAAATTGGTTCCGAAACAAAGGGTCATTCCTCTGTCGCTATTTACCCACCCGTCACCAACGAGTTCACCAGTAAGATATCCGACACCCTCGTCTAACTCCAGGGATTCGGGACCATAGACCTTGTGATTGTATTTAGTGAAAAATTGCTGCCGCTCAACCTCGGAGTTAACGTAATTTTCAGCGAAATGACTGGATGGCTTTAATATACACGCAAACTCGCCTTTTGTCAATTGACCAGCCTCCTTCCAGTAGGTCATGCCACTACGGTCATAACACAAGATTCGGTGGTCCGGCGTGCACTCCAAAACCATGCCGTTTGAAAGAAGCACTTCAACAATAGGTTTACGTCCAGTCGGCCTAGTATTCAAAACTTTCTTGAGCCCCTCGGGGGTTACGACATAATCTCCAAGAGCAACATCCTCTATGGGCTTAAATCCATTCTTTGTACGCACTAGTGTTCCTTTTCTCAAGCAACCTTGATCGCCAGCACCTTGCTCTTTTTCCTTGGAAGAATCAACGCCAACAGCAATATTTTGGCTTTGAGCATGAATTGAAGTCCAAACCCCGCAATCCTGCCAGTCAAGACCAAAAGCGGGGTTAGTGTAGCCAATATCCTTGAGCATGTTTCGCACTACTGACTGGACGTCGCAATAGCCGCCAGTAGTAACCTCGCCGGCAACGAAAACCGAACCCGTTGTAGTGAGAGTTTCCACTGCCACGCGCGAGCGCGGGTCCTGCCGCAGCAGGTCATCGAGAATCGCATCGCTCACCTGGTCACAGATTTTAGACATTGCAGAATGAAAAAATCATTCAACAATATTGTCCGGGTGACCTTCTGTTACGCTTTCAGACGTGAAAAACCGCTTGGACATCAAACCACCTTTAGAAAACAGTTTCTATTAATTGGGCATATTCCTTTATAAATAATTAGGTTCAATATTATTCCAAAAGGAATATTAGTTGCTGGCGGTAATCATGTTTCACGATCCTTCTGAAATAAAGAATTTGAGGCTGAAGCTCGGGCTGACGCAAACCGAGCTTGCCGGACGATCTGGAACGAGCCAGTCTTTAATTGCCAAAATCGAAGCGGGGAGAACAGATGCATCCTATTCGAACGTCAAAAAAATACTCGATTGCCTTGAAGAGCTGGAAAACAAAAGCGCGCCAACGGCAAAAACGGTCATGAACCGGAAAGTTTTCTTTGTCAACAAAAGCGCCAGCGCAAGCAAGGCGGTTGGGCTGATGAAAAGGCACGGGTTTCCTCAACTTCCGGTTTTCGACCGCGGCCACGCAATAGGAAGCATTTCCGAAAAGACAATTATCGACCGCATGGCGGAAGGCGTTGGCTCGAAAGAGCTGTTCCACTTGAAATGCGGCGAGTTATTGGGGGAAGCGTTCCCAACCGTCTCGACAGGCACGCCATTGCCTGCAGTGTCAGAGCTCTTGAAGCACCATTCTGCCGTTCTCGTCAGGCAGGGGGAAAAGATTGCGGGCATAATAAGCAAGGCGGACTTGCTTAAGATAATAAAATCTTAAAGCCCCGTTCGGCCCCTGCTATCGAGAATTGCCTATTCTTCAGCTTGCCGTATAACTTTTGGCCTGGGGTTTCCCTTTGGCGTAATAGGCAACTTGGTAGTTAACCCCATTATCGGAAGAAACTTTAATGTTCAAATTCTTGTCAGTCCGGTAAATGGCGGAACCAATCGACTTTAGCCTATTCAAAGCTTCCCTTGTCGGATGGCCATAGGAGTTTGAGCCTACCGATATTATTGAAACTTCAGGCAAAATCAAATTGAGAAAAGACTGCGTTGAACTGTACTTAGAGCCATGGTGGTGGACCTTATAGACTTCAAGGTCACTTGCCTTGCCAGTGTCAACTAAGTTATTTTCGCATGCCGAACCGCAATCGCCACCAGAAATCAAATTCAGTTTGTTGAAAGCAATGCCTAGGATTATCGATTTGTCGTTTTCAGTAGACCCGAAGCCCTTTTGCAAAACGCTCACGGTAATATTCGACCCCATGTCGACGGCATCTCCGATTGTTCTCCTGCGAGCGCCGGCAGCATCGGCGTAATCCCGGTAAGTTTGGGTAGTGTAATTCCCGCCCCCGTCAATAACTTCAATCACGCTTACTTCAGGGCTGTTCAAAACTTCATCGCAGCCGCCAATGTGGTCGGCGTCGTAATGGCTTGCAACAAGAAAATCAATTTGCGTTACGCCAATGCTCTTCAAATAATTGATTACGGTCGCGCCTTTTCCATTAGTCCCGCAGTCAATAAGCATGAGCTTGCCTTCGGGGCTTTTGACTAAAAGAGAGTCTCCCTGGCCGACATTAATCGTGTGAAATTCAAAGCTGGCGGCGGAAACAACCGAAGAAAAAATAAAGAGCGAAAATAACGCCAAAAGCGACTGTCTTACAACGGGGTTCATGAAAACATCATAATGAGGATAATTTAAAAGCTTTCTCAAAAATCATTTTGAGCTTTGCAAAAGAAATTGGCTTCGATATAAAGTATAAAAACCTTTGACTACAGAAAGCTATTGTCTGGGCTGCAAGTAGGGTTCAACACTAGTTCAATTCAACAATTAGTTTTGACTACATCCTGTAGCTTAGCCTGGTTGGAGCGTTCGTTGACATCCCTTTTCTTGGGAAGAAAAGGTCCGTCACCCCCAAAAGAACTTTGGGAGACGGCCGAAACCCAAAAAGAAAAGGGAAGCCAAACGATACTGATACCGGGCGGGAAAGCATCTCTAGGTTTCCCCGCAATTTTGGAAATCGAAAGGTCCGCGGTTCAAATCCGCGCAGGCCCACTGCAGGGAGAAACCAAGGTTTCTCCCTTGCTAGCCCTCTTCCTTACTGGAAAAAGGAAACAAGGTTTGCCTTGCTAACCCTCTTCCTTTACTCGATTATAGCAATCTCTGAAAGTAATTCGGTATTTTGCCGAGATTGCTAGTCGCAAACCAAGAAAAATCAACCGAAAAACTTTCTTGGTTTGCTATAGTTTTAGCCTAACATAACGCGAAAATAATAGTCAAAGGCATACCGCATTATTTAAGAACATAAATACATAGATATTTTTGATAAAATGCACTTAGATTGTGTTGATTGACATGCCGTTTACAGAATTTCGCAAGAAGCCGCCTGCCTTGAGAGAAGCGCCGAAAAGGCCAATATACCTTCCAGACCCTAACCCGATATTTCTGCCAGGTTCTCCTAGAGATTCTCCTAATAACAGGTTATGGAATGCAGTACGGCTAGGCGGCACACTAAAAGAAGTTAAGAAGGCCATTAGCGAAGGGGCAGACGTTCACGCAAAAGATGGCCATGGCATGACTATACTCCATTATGCAGTTAATTTCGATCGTTCAATTGTTGAGCACCTGCTTGAGCAAGGAGCCGATATCAACCACACGGATAATCACGGAATGACGGCTCTCCACTCTGCGGCAACTAACTTTAAAGAGGGTAAACCCAACCGGGATATGTATAAATATCTTATCCAAAAAGGAGCGAATCAAAAATTGAAGGACGATATCGGTCGAACCGCAGAACATATGGCAACCTTAACAAATGAGCCGTTACCGCCATATGATCCGTCAGCCAAATTCAGGGCAAAAAAAGTTTAGCCAAATGCCCCAATCGCTAAGAGATATATATTTCTTCCAAGGTAGTCTATTTGGTGATTTGATGGCTAAAACGGTCGTACGCGGCGCACTATCCAACCGAGAGAGAAAAACTAGAAAAACCGGCATTTCCCCTGCTGCTCTAGAACGAATGCGGGCTGCAATTGAAACGCGCAAAGCACCAACTGACCGCGATGAAAGACCTGGAAGAACTTCGGAACCGGCTTCAAGCGAACTTTCAGCAAGAAAAGACGCGTCTCCTTTTGAAACTCCATTGGCCAAGCTTGGCCTACCTAAAAGAACTAGAATGTTTAGAAGCCTAAAGGCATTTGAAGAGTTAGGGCACTATACTAAAGCATTGGGAAATAAAACTAGGTCGATGGCGCTTGCGGACATGACCGAACAGCTTTCCCAAAAACTCGTTAAAGCCGCAGAAAGCGGAAATATTACGGACGTTAAATCTCTTATCGATCAAGGCGCAGATGTTAATTTCAAACACACTTCCGGAGATACGCCGTTGCACATTGCAATAAGAGCTGGCAATGTGCCGGTGGCAAAGCAATTGATTTTCAAGGGCGCTTTGACTAATGCAGCCAACAGCAATGGAGAAACGCCTTTGCTTCTTGCAGTAATGCACGATCATGCCGGTTTAGCGAGATACTTGCACGAAGAGCATGAAGCTGCTTTGAACGTCAAAGATTCTAAGGGTTGGACTCTGCTGCACCACGTGGCGCACAATGGAAACATGGCCTTAGCCCGTTATTTGGCCGAACGTTCGGCCGGCGGCTTTAACAAGCGCAATGCCGACGGCCATACCCCCCTTGAACTTGCACAGCGCGCGGGAAATAAAGACCTCGTGAAGTTTTTCCGTGAAAGAACCGGAGGGCAAGAGAAGGCAGGTAAAGGAAATCCGGGGAAACTGAAAGAAGCCGCGTGAGTTCTCGTTTTTCTCTCCTTAACCAAGTTCCCAGCAATGTATCACAGGTGTTATTTTGCCTCGAAAGAGATTTTTCCAATCGCAATTCATTTTGGGAAAAGCGGAAGCCATGGAAGAGGCTGCTAGAAAAACGAGAAATCCTATTCTTGCACAAGCTGCCGCAATCCACTATTTGATTGCAGGGGATTTCCAGCGGCCGTTTGAACTGCTTGAGTTGCACCGCCAGTGGGTCAATGAATTCGGCGGGCTTCCGGAAGACGCGGGAAAAAGGTCTTCGGACTTGGCCATTGGATTGTTGCGCAGGCATTCGGCTGATTTTGTAACCGCTTTGAGAAGGCTAGCGGTAAGCGAGTTGGGCAATAAAATTGCAAGCGACGCCTTACGGCACGAAGGCAAGCCTCCTGCGTCGCCTGACCAGATTGGCCCCAGGCGGCTTGCGAGGGAAATTCAAGCTGCCGCCAATTCAAGGCAACTGCCTCCTGAATACGCCCAACTCATCAAAAGTTTTCAGGATTATATGCCAAGGTTTGACGAGCATCGTTCGCAAGCCTATGCACACCTTGCTCCAGCAACACACTTTAAGGTTGATGGCGCCACAGTTAAAACGCATTTTTTGCGAGGCCTTCCGCTGTCGCTCAAAACGCTTTTCAATGACAGGGTTCTGAGAGCTGAAATACTGCCTTTGCTGGGAATCCCGGAGCCAGTTAGATCCGCCCGAGCAAAACAAAGCGCAGACCAGTCGCTTGTTCACTCGCTCTTCCTATTCAATAAATACGGCATGCTGGACGCCTTGCTGGGCAAACTATCCNNAAGAAGCCTTAGCCCGGCAAAGAGCCCGGGCCTGCCAATTGGACGTAATTAATGACGTCCTCTTCGATTTCCTTCGCTTGTTAACTCAAGTGGCCGAAGTATCGTTTAGTCATCCACGCCCAAAATTCGCAGATTTCATTTCGCGGGTAATTCGCCAGGAGCCTACGATGGCTGCAGAACGCTTACCCTTTCAGCCTTTAATCCCCTTCCGTGATGGGAGGGCAATAGGTCTTTGGAATGTTAAAGCGGTCGAAGCACACCATACCCGACTTACCGCCAGGACAATCTATCGGGAAACAGTTCGGATCGGTGCTTGGATTCGGACCGCATTCACTACTTTCACAGGGACTCCCACCACAACCAGCATCAGTCCATACACATACGTTGCTGACCCTACAGCAATTTTGAGTGCCTCCCAAACTCCCACCAATTCCGCTTGTACCGCCGCCGAGGCTGCCTCCTCCGCTCAGGGACTTTGAGGAATAATCAACAGGGCGTCCTTGGTTGTAAAAGAAAC
>DUGE01000013.1 GCA_013331595.1 Microcaldota archaeon
AAAGTCCGAAGAAGCGCCTTGCGAAAGCAGAGAAGCCTGCGTCGCTATCGAATCGTCAACCGAAACCAGCTTGGTGTTAGACGAAAACTTTTCCGCATCCCCCGATTGAGCCTTCTCCCAGTTCGTGTCGAAATTCACTTGCGCTCTCACGTTCAGCTGGATGGTCCTCGGCGCGTTCTCGGTCCACTCGAAAACAAGAATGTCGTTGCCGAACGGGTCTTTCTCAACGCTGTAAGAAGTGTTGGAGGAAAGGGAAACCGTTTGCGAAGTCGTGTTGGGGTAGCCGAAAGTTTTCAGCACTTTCTTTCCGGGCGCTTCGCCCGCAATGTTCCACCGCAAGTCCATGGCTATGTCCGCCGAACCCACGTCTTTCGAGTCGACGGCCAACGCAAGCGTGGGAAGCAAAAGCGCGAAAGCGATGAGAAAACGCAGGGGAATCATATGCAATAACCAAAGCGTGCGGAAATAAAAAACGGTTGCTGGCGGGCTCTGCAGGGTTTAGCGAGTGTGAATGCGCAAACGGGTTACGGCTGCATCAGACGTATTCAATGCTGGAGGTACTTCGGCAAGGGATTGTTCGCTAAAATCGCATCCAGACGATTGATTTTTTCAATGTTTTTCGGGTTACTGCTTCCGACAATATTTTTCCAGAGGATGAAATTCCTCCAGCCGTTCAAGTAAATGTGGTTTTTTATCGAAAATTTATTGGTACGACGGTCTTTTTCTGCAACGTCAAAATATGCGTTTGCCTTGAAGCCGAATCCTTCGAGGAGTTTGAAAACTTCTTCAATAATTTCTTTTGGTTTTAGTTGAATTGAAATGACGGGGTAGGCATTAAAGCGGCCTTTTTTCACTATTGCAAGATGGCCGTCGGTGTCAAACAAGCCCCTAAGAAAATTCAGAGAAAAAACGTCGTCGTCAAGTATCCATACAGGAATGGAAATGTGCTCTTTTCGGCCGGGGGGATAGCCCTTTTCTTCAAAATAAGTTACTATTCCTTTAGAGCGGTAAATAAGAACCGACCAATTTCTGTTTAAGTAGTGCCGCGGACTCACTGCAGAGGAAAGATTGAACAAAAGTTTAACAAGCGAATTCACATACTCCAAGTAAGAAGACTCGGTCGCATTTCCCGTGACAACAAAACGGTATTCCACCGCAGTACCGCGCCTGCACACATGGAGGCACCCGTCGCCGGCGTAAATCCCAAAAAGCTCTGCGAGTTCATTCGAATATTTGAGCGGAAAAACAACGCCACGCTTTTTGTCCCACATTCCTAAAGAAGCCACTAGAAGCCAAATTGAACTTTATTTTTAAGCTTTGACAGAGAGCGGCTTTCCAGTGCTTCCAGTGGTAAAAAGAAAAAAAAGTGCCGCAGAAGAGATTTGAACTCTTGGCATATCGCTCTTCAGGTACGTCTTCCTCAGAAGCTGAATGCCTCGGAGAAATCGAACGCTCTCCCTGGCCCCTCGCAAAACCCCAGGGTTTTGAGAAGTCAGGCTGAGCTACTGCGGCACANNATCAAAATCTTGTCCGGCACGTCGAGGGTTATTTGCGTCGGGTTGGAGTAGCTTGCGATGGGCGCGGTGGATTCGGTCGGGGAGTAAACGACCGCCTGCACGATCGGCGTGTTGAAATCCACCCTCGTGCTTACGACCCGGTCCGAGTCGCTGCTGTCGCCCTCCAGCCACAAGACCAGGTAAAAGTCGCCGTTGCTCTTCTGCAAGAGAGCGTGGTGCAAGTACGTTGAAGCGACGGTCAAATTGTAATTCAACTGCCCTGGCGTGAAAACAGCGCCTGGCTCTTTCAGCAGCTCAACCGCATTCTTCAAGGCGTTGTAAGAGCGTTTGGGAGTGCCGTTTATGTAAACCAAGCCTTGGTTGTGGTAGTGGTTGCTTGCGTTCGTCCCGTCGTCCATGAAATCGTAGTAATAAGCCTTGTCGACAATGCTGCGGTTGAAAACCACGAACAAGCGGCGGACGGCGTACTTGGCTTGGACGTATTCGGAAACGAAGCCTTGCTCGGTTCCAGTGTGATAACCTCCGGTTTCAGTCACCTTCAGCTTCTTTCCGGGATAAGGAAGGGTGTGGGCGTAAATCTCCCGGTCCAACACCGGAAAGCCGGGATAGGCGATGGAAGAACTGCTCCAGCTGTAAGGATGGCCGTTCGCAAAATCAACCCAAGGGGTCAAATCGCCTATTTCGGTCATCCACGTGAAATTGGTGAGGGACGGGCCGACGAGAACAACGTTTTGCGTAACGGGGTCAGCCTTGAACGCGGTGTACAGGTCTTTAGTGTAATTCTGGATTGCGGACATCCAGTTTGGCGGCACTGGCGAGGGGTAAAACATGTTGGGGTTGTCCGGCTCGTTCGGCCCTTCCACGTAATCTACCGCGCCGGCGCCCAAGTTTTGCAAAAGCGTTTTCACGTGCTGTTGCGCTTGCGCGGCTGAAATGTAAATGTTGGGGTCGGGCCTGTTGTCGGCAATCAAGCCGAAACGCACGTTGTAATCCAACAGCGCGTCCATTTTCGTTTGAAGCTCGTTCAACCCGACGGCTGCAAGGTGATTTCTTACGTGCCTCACGCCCGAATTCCCGATTAGCGGCACAACCACCGTAAAGAAATTCGGG
>DUGE01000097.1 GCA_013331595.1 Microcaldota archaeon
CCGTGGAAAGCGCGCCTGAAAGGGAACTGATTTTTTCCACTGCCGCCGAATATCCATGGGCAAAAGAGCCTTGCACTTGCGGCAAAGCCATTTCCTTCCCGAACTGCGCCATCGCAGCCTTTGCCTTTTCGGTTTTGCGCCTGTCCCAGGCGGCGAAAATGCCCGTGCGCCTTGAGCCTGTGAAAAGCACTGCAGAGCCGGATTCCCTGGCTTTTGCCAATGCCTTTTCAGGCTGGCCGGTTATTTCAAATGCAATGAAATCCACCAAGCCCGTTTTTGAAGAGAGCTGGTGCAAGTCAACATCCAGGGTTTTGAAATCTTCAAGCTCGCGCTTGCTCGAGAACGCNNAGAGAAGCGCATCCAGCTGCGGGAAGTCAAGCGAATCGAATTCCGACCGGAGGGTTGAAATTGGCTTGGAAGCCGAATGCATGGCCTGTGCATAGTTTGAATCGTTGAGTGCAAGGCTGCTTTCCACGCCCCTTATTTTGACGAGCATGTGCGAAACGCCTTCAAGCTTGGGCGAAGGCCTGCCTGCGGAAAAAGCTTTCGAGCGCGTCACGTGTATTGCGCCGAAGTCGTACAAAGCATCAACCACGGCATCAAGGTCGTGGGAAGCGCACAAAACCCTTGTTTTGACCATGGGTTCGACGTCAAACAATTCAATTCACCTTTTGAAGCAAAAGATTGAAAACACGCCTGTAAAACCGCGAGTTTCCAGCCTTTGGCATTTTCAGCATATGCGGCATAATACTATAGCGAAACCGGAAAGTAATTNNGACTTTCTTGGTTTGCTATAATTGGCGGATTATCGTCAAATCTTGGGAAGAATTTCTTTTGCAAGGGTTGAAGCCAGCTGCTTGAACGGCTTTTTGCGGATTTCCGCGGCCTTTGCTTTTGCCTGGGCTACGGCCAGGCCGTTTTCCCTCTCGATCTTGCCGCGGGCTGAAGCAAGCGCGCCTTCCCTCGCAGTTTCAGCGTCTTCGCTCGCCTTTGCAACAATTTCCGCGGCTTTCCTGTGCGCGTTGGAAACCAGTTCCAACCGTTTTTCCGCTGAATTGGAAGAAATTTTTTGAGCTTCCGCTTCGGCATGGGACAGTTCAAGCACGCTCTTGCTCAACTGCTCTTCTTCCCCGCTTGCATGGGAATGGCCGTGGCTGGACATTTTCAAACACCTTCCTTTGCCGCAACAGCGAGAGGCATACTGCAGTGCATTTTAAGAAGCTGCACGGCCTTCGCCTTGGCAGGCATAAACAAACCTTTTTTTCAAAAAAAGCAACAACCCGAATAGCATTTAAAACAAAAGCTTATTTAAAGATATTGCCGTTCGCGTTCAAGGAATTCTTCAATTCCGACCGGGCGCAGGAAGAAAGCATGCGGCCGTTTACAAAACTGGAGCTGATTCAATGAGCAAAGTGAAAGACATGAAACTCAAGCAACAGGGGCTCAAGAAAATACGCTGGGCACGCCAGCACATGCCCGTGCTCGAGGAAATCAAGGCCGATTTCGCAAAACGCAAGCCCCTGCGGGGACAGCGAATAGCATGCTGCCTGCACGTCACAAAAGAAACCGCAGTGCTCGCCGAAACGCTCAAGGCAGGCGGGGCAAGCGTCTGGCTTTGCCAAAGCAACCCTTTGAGCACGCAGGACGACGTTGCCGCAGCATTGGCAAGCGAGGGAATAAGCGTTTTCGCATGGCGCGGCGTGAGCAACCGTGAATATTACTGGTGCCTCAACCAGGTTCTTGATGCAAAGCCCACGATTACGGTTGATGACGGTGCGGATTTGATTACCGCCCTGCACACCAAACGCAAGCCCCTTGCCAAAGGCGTTTTGGGAGGGCAGGAGGAAACAACCACGGGCGTAATACGCCTTAGGGCAATGGACACGCAAGGCAAGCTCACTTTTCCGGTCATTGCAGTGAACGACACGCCCACAAAGCACTTGTTCGACAACTACTATGGCACTGCCCAGTCAACCATTGACGGGATCCTCCGTGCGACGAACATACTGATTGCTGGAAGCACGTTCGTTGTTGCAGGCTATGGCGATTGCGGCAAGGGATTGGCCGAAAGGGCGAAGGGAATGGGTGCAAACGTCATCGTAGTCGAGCCAAAGGCGGTCGAAGCCCTGAGGGCGCACTTGAACGGCTTTCGCGTCATGCCCATGGCTGAAGCGGCAAAACACGCGGACATCATAGTTACGGTTACGGGCGGGAAAGCCGCAGTGCAGAACGGGCATTTCAAGCTGATGAAAGACGGGGTTGTACTCGCGAATTCAGGGCACTTCAACGTTGAAATAGACTTGGCTTCGCTTGAAAAGCAGGCGAAAGGCAAAAGCCAAATCCGCGACAACGTTGTCGAATACCAGATGGGGAACGGCCGAAAGGTTTTCGTCCTCGCCGAAGGAAGGCTCGTCAACCTTAGCGCAGCCGAAGGCCATCCGAGCGAAGTCATGGACTTGAGTTTCGCCAACCAGGCGCTGTGCGCCGAGCACATTACCAAAAACTCGCGAAAACTAAGCCCGCGGGTTTACGAAGTTCCAGGAGAGATAGACGAGAAGATTGCGCGAATGAAGCTCGAATCGTCCGGCATTAAAACCGAAAAGCTCACGCCCGAACAGAAGAAATACCTCGAATCGTGGCTGGAAGGAACTTGAACTTTCACGTCAAACGGCCGTGCAAGCTCCGCTGACGCAAGTGTAATTGCTGCTGTTCGTGTTGAAGTCAGCGCAGTTTTTCGGCGAGGAGCTGTTGCGGCTTGTGCCCGAGCAATACCAGTCTACGAGCAAAACTGGTTGCCCGCTGCCTCCTTCCTGGCAGTAGTCAGTGCTGTTTAAAGGCTGTTGGTAATTGTAGCCGGTTACGGTTCCTTGCACGAAGTAATCCAAGCCGCCGTCCGAGTCAGAGCAAGAGTCCGGAATCGGGGTCGGCGTGGGGATAGGCGTTGGAGAAGGCACGCATTCGAAAGTTGCCTTGCAGCCGCCTGAAGCGCAGCCGGTAACGTTCGGAACTGAACCGGTGCCGCACGAGTCAAGGGGAACTGCAACGCATTGGTTGGTGTTTTCAACAGTGCAGCAGCCTGTGCCAGTAAAAACGCATTGCGGAGCAGGCGAGGAAGATGGCGTGGGCGTAGCGTTTGCATATAACGTGGGAGTCGTCGGGCTTGGCGATGGCAAGATTTCAGGCACGCATTCGAAAATTGCATTACAGCCGCCTGAAACGCACCCCGTAACTCTCGGAACCAAGCCCGCGCCGCACGAAGTCATGGAATTCGGGGGAAGCGCAACGCACTTGTTCGGGTCTTCATTATAGCAGCAACCAGTGCCGGTGAAAAAGCATCCCAGCTCGACAGGAGGCGAGACTGCCGGTGCCGTCGGCGTTACATTTTGCTGCTGTTGCTGCGCTTGGCACTTGAAACAAGATTCGTCCTCGCTTGCGCACGTAAAGCTTGCCAGAACGACGCATTCTGCAGGCAAAATTTCTTTTTTCTGCATGCAAGAGTAAGGCTGTGGGCAGGAAATCCGCTCTGCAGGAGAAGCCTTCGGAGGCGTTTGCCCGATTGTTACCTTGTCGTCGCCTATGTCCTTCAAAAATCCCCTGCTAGCATAACATTCGTCGAGCGAAGGGTTAAGCCAAAAATCGTCATAACGCGCACCCTGCCCCAAGCAAATGTGCGTTGGAACCAGCTCGTCTCCCACGAGATTCCTGAACAAGTAAGCGTTGTAAACGGGTTCGGTGAAGTCTTTCACAATGGATGAATCAACGAGTTGTTTCGCGCTCCACAGCTGCGTTTTGCTTAAAACAATCTTTTTCTGCTCCTGGTCGAACGTGTTGCTTCCAGCGTTNNTTCAGCCACTCCTCCTGCATAATCCCTTGCGAAACGGCGGCCGTAGATGCCTGCGGAAGAGCAGGAATTTCAGAACCCTGCGGAAGGGCAGCGCCCGCAGGCCCCTGAGAAACGGCAGTTGGCGCAGCTTCCGGTGAATCCCCGGCCGCAACAACGCGGTTTTTCAGTATGACGATGCCGTAAGTCGCGGTAATTTCCTCGCCCGGCTCAGCAATCTCTTCAGCCCACGCTGCAACAGAAGTAGATGAAGGGTATACGGTAAACCGTGCGGCGTACAAAACTTCGACTTCATCGAAAGCGTAGACTATTTTTTCCGAGCCCTCGAGCATTGCAACGGGTGAAACGAACCAGCCGCTCAGCGATTGCGTTTGCAGCCAGTCGGACGCTAGGAGCGCGACAGACCCCAGAGCCAGGAGAACCAGCAGAAATTTCATGTCCATTCAATCACTCAAACCGCCAAAAATCAAGCCAGCGCTTTCTCAATAGCCTCTTCGATTTTGCCGCCCGGATACTGGATTGGGGTGGGCGTGGGGCTGGAGGTAGAAATTCCAGTGGGAACGGGGGTTGCGCTCGCAGTCGGATTCGCAGAAGTCCCGTCGCCTATGCAGCCGGAAATAAACACGGCTATAATGAGAATTGCGGAAACTAGCATCACATTTTTTCCAATGGCCATTTAACCCCGAAAAAATGACGTAAAGGCAAGATTTAAACCTGTTGAAAAAAATTAAGAGAGGGAAAAAGGCAAAAGCTCCAAACCGGAGAAGCCCGACTGGCTAGCGGGGTTGCAGGGAGTTCTATCCCTTTACGAACAGGTCGAGGAAAACGCCCACTAAAAGCAGCGCCAAAACAGCCATTCCAAGCCTTCCGGTTTCAGATGAAAAGACGGCCAAGCCGCCCACAATGCTCGCAGGCTCCATTCCCGCAACCGCACCTGAAGCTGAAGGATTGGCCGTAGTGTTTTTCGGAACAATAGCTTTGCCTGAAGCAAGGGGCGTGAATTCAGACTGCCAGTCGGTTAAATTGCCTGAAGCAAGTCTTGCCCTTAGTAACACCGAATCATCATATGCGAAGTATTCGGCGGGAAGCAAAACCTTGGCAGTAAAAAGCTTTGCGACAGTTGAACGGTCTGCCCTGCAATTCTTGTTTTCAACATAGCACTGCAGTTGGAATGAAAGGAATTTTACCGGGCCGCTGGCGGAATTGAACCGGATAATCGAATCCCTGCCTTTCGACGGGAAAACCAAAACGTCAACTGCAACGAACCTCAAATCCTCCCTTGAAAAAACCGGGTTCGTCAAGTTAAGGCGCACTATCAAATCGCGCTCGTATTTAGCGCTCGACGCTATGTCGGAAAAATTCGTGGCTCCGGTCAGTATCACCAGGCCGTTTTCATCAAGCACGTCCTGGGAGGAAGCAAAAGGCGGGAAAACCAGCAAAAGGCCGGAAACTAGGAAGATTGGAAAAAACAGTGCAAGCGCAGCGTTTTTCACGAACCCAACAATCCTCCAGCTCAAGCCTCAAGCCTCTTTTGAGGCACGGGGCTTGGTTTTGCAAAAGGTGCAGTGTAGTCAACTGAAATAAACTTAGGCACTCTAACACGCGAAAACAGGGCGTTAAGGGCAACGAAAGAAACCACGATGCCAACAGTGAAAATGAACCGTTCATAAACTACGATGGGAAACAAGCCGTTCCAAAACGCCGCGGTTGAGGGAATGGAATAAATCCACAGAACTCCGCCAACCGAGTGTGCAGTAAGCGTTGAACCCAAGCTTTTTGCAAGGAGGTTGTCGGCGAAAAAGAATTTGGCAAGCACGGGAATGCCCCAGAACATCACGGCAAAATACCAAACCTGCTGTCCGACCGGATGGAGGATGAACAGCAATATGGCTGCCAGTGGAACCGCAGCAAGCCACTTTTGCTTCGAGCCGGAACTGAAATACCAAGCGGCAAAAACAAGGGTGAAAAGCCTTGCAACGTTCAGGAACGTTACTTCCTTGCCGAAAGCAATGAAATCAACCAATTGGGTGACAAGGACAGCAGCACCACCGAAAATCCCGCCCAGAAAACCGCCTGCAATTGGCGCGAAGAATTGGAATAAAGTGAAGAATTGGTTGGGCGCTCCAAGCAATTGGGAAAAGTTAATGCGCGAGGCAATAAGCCCTGCAATCACGAAAATGCCGAAAAACAGTGCTTTCTGCGATTTTCCTTCCAAACGGTTCAGTTGCGCCATGTTCAAAACCCACCCCAAATCCAATAGAAACAAAACGCCCCTTGGCTTTCAAAAAAGGGCTGCGATATCCTATATGTGGAGGTAATTAAAAACATTTGTCGGTGCATCATTCCCATCTGAAACAATGAGCTTTCGCTTAATCCTCGGAGTTTAAAAATTCCACAATGTAAATCTTCTTGGTGCACAAATGAAAAGCGAGTTTTACGGCAAAAACGTGCTGGTTACGGGCGGGGCGCACGGCATCGGCGAGGCCACATGCAGGGCTTTCGCCGCGCAAGGCGCAATTGTTTTCATCAACTATCACAATTCGAAAGCAAAAGCAATCAAGCTCTCGAAAGAAATCGGTGGAACCCCAATCCAAGCGGACGTTTCAAAACCCGGCCAAGTGGAGCGCATGAAGCGCTTTGTCCTCGGGAAAACTGGGGGGAAACTCGACGTTCTCATCAACAACGCTGGAGACATCGACTGGGTTTCCTCATACCAAGACATTACGGAAAAAATGTGGGACCGGGTTGTGGGTGCAAACATGAAAGGCACGTTCCTCTGCACCAAGGCATTTGCGCCTTTAATGGTCAAACAAAAACGCGGTGCAATAGTAAACCTTTCTTCAACCGGGTTTTTCCAAGGCAAGTTTCCCGGAGTGCATTACAACGCCTCGAAAGCCGGGGTTGTCGCACTGACCAAAAGTTTTGCGAACCAGCTCGCGCCCTTCGTGCGCGTGAATAGCGTTGCGCCCGGCTTCATCCAAACCAACTTTCAAAAACACTATTCACCACAAAGGCAGAAGGAACTACTTTCGGGAATACCCCTCTCGCGTTTTGGAAATCCTTATGACATTGCGGACGCCGTGCTTTTCCTCGCTTCGGAAAAAGCGTCGTACATCACCGGCCAGACTCTCGTCGTTGACGGCGGGAGAATAATGATTCCCTGACGGTAATGAAAGAATGCTTCAACTTGGAAAAGCTTTGTAGATGGGACTGGAAGCAGAACGCGAGTCTAGGTGGACTGCAATTGGAACAGAATCTTCCCGCTTTTAAAGTCCAAAGTTTGCTCTGGCTTGAGAGAATCAAAGGTTAGCGCCTGGCTTTTATCCCACAAGTCATCAGCGCTGGCAGCCCAACTTGTTGTGGAGAATAGCAAAAGCAGGGAAAGCAAAGCAATTCCTTTCCGGTAGAACGTCATAAAGAAGATGTAGCCTTTTTAGAATTTATATCGTTGCTGCAGTTTCGACCGTTAACTCACCAGAATGATGAAAAGCCTTAAAACCACGAAAATACCGATAATTAGTGGTATTATGCCAGTGTTTTGTAGGTGATTTAATGGAAGCAGTTGTTCGGTTCGAGGGTGCTGTAGCGATGGTGCTAGAGAAACTCGTGGAAATGGGCTACTATAAAACCAAGTCCGAGGCTATCCGCGCGGGAGTTTTGGAGTTGGGCAAGGAATACGACATTTTGAAAAGCCCTAGGGAACTTGAAGCGGAGATGGTTATCCGCAAAGTCGAGCAAATCGACAGGGAAATCGATGAGGGAAAAAGAAAAGTTTATACGCTTGACGAAGTTCTCAAGGAGTCTAGAAAAAGAAAGAAGTGACGTTATTGGGCTTTACGGTGATTCTTGACGAAACTTCCAGGAAACAATTCTTGGGTTTAGACAAGCCCATCAAGGAAAGAATTGAAAAAAAGCTTCGGCAACTGGAAAGAGAAGAATTCAAGTCACGTCATTTTAGACACGGCGTACCCGTTTTTGTCGAGGAAGTGGGGCAATATCGAATTGCTTTTAAAATTCGTGAAGACTTGAAGGAAAAGCGCGTGGTTTACATCGGAAAACACGGGGATTACGAAAAATGGTATGGCTCTTTGACTTGAAGGCGTCAAGACCGAACGCAATAAAAGCTTTCAAGCGCTTTTTGTAGAAGGTGGGTTCAAAAAATGGATAAAATCAAGAGCGATTTCCTCAAACTATTGCTGAAGAAAGGCGCGATGAAGCTTGCGTCCGGCGTGGGCGACATGTTCACCCTCAAAAGCGGCCGCAAATCGCCGTATTTCGTCAACATTGGCTCTCTCACCGACGGGGAAAGCATTCATGCACTGCGAAAGGCCTACTCTGGTTTTGTTGCCGACCTCGTGAACGACGGCAAAATGGAGCGCTTCGACTTTGTTTTCGGCCCTGCTTACAAGGGAATAACGCTCTCAGCGCTGCTTGCCGAAGGGCTTTTCGACCACGGCATTGACGTGCGCACCATTTACGACCGGAAGNNTGGTTCAAGCCCGGCCAGAAAATCGTGATTATCGATGATGTCATAACGACCGGCGAAACAAAGCTCGAATCTCTTGAGAAACTCAAGATGCTCGGCGACTACAAGGTGGTTGGCGTTGTCCTTGCCGTTGACAGGCAGGAGAAAATGGGCGATTCGGAAAACATTGGCGAGATGACTTCCACCCAGGTAATCGAAAAAACTTACGGCATTCCAGTTCACTCTATCCTAACTATGCAGGAGATTTTTGGGGAAGTAAAACCGCACGTTCCCCACGAAATCCGCGACGCGTGGGTTGAATACGCGGACAAGTACTGCACGGTAAAGCTCCGATAATTCAATTAGCCCACACACATAAACCTACGATCGAAAGGCTTTTATAAAAGTTATAACTAATTATAACTTAGTGATTACGGTGCCCGAATTAGTTGAAGTGAAATTAAGGCCAGTGGGTAATGCGCTGGGCCTTATTTTGCCTAGCAAGCTTGTAAAAAATGAACACCTTAAAAGTGGAGAGACCGTGAAAATTGCACTTTTGAAGAAAAGAAAAATTGACCTTAGCAAACTTTTTGGAATTGCTAGAGGAGCCCCCCCGTTTGAACGAGAACATGGACATAGGGATTAAGGGGGTTTTAGGGTGTTATTTGACACTAATGCGCTAATTGAACTGATAATTGCATCTCAAAAAGGCGAGAAGGTCAAAGAGCTGATGCAGAGGGAAGAGGCATCAATTGCAATAGTTACCCTATCAGAACTAACGAGTTGGGCGAAGAGAGTCGGCCTAGATTCCCATGAAATAGTCAAAGAAACTAGGGAAACAGCTTTTGTCATACCGGTTAACGAAGAAATTGCAGAATTTGCCGGCGAAATTCATTTTCTCAACAGGAAGGAAATCAAGGATTGGGGAATGGTCGATTCAATAATTTACGCAACGGCACTGGTAAACGACCTTGAGCTTGTTACCGGAGACAGCCACTTCAAGAACAAGCCGAAGGTTGTTTTCATCTAAAAACGGAAAAATCGCCCTAATAGTCTTTCGCAGCCTTTTCGCTGAAAAGCAGCCACGCCATTTCCTTGAACTCCCCGCGGAAGCGCGTTGACTGCAGGTAAACAACCAAATACTTTCTCGCACGGGCAACCTCATCCTTGCGCAGTTCGGTGAACGCCCTATAGCGCAACGCATTTGGGCAGCCGTAGTAGCGCTCGTCCAAAAGTTCGGTAAGCGCTTTTTTCGCCGAAGCCAGGTTGACGTTCTCCAGGCTTGCAACCTTGTGCATCAGGGCTTCATATTCCTCTTGAATTGCCATATCAGTAAAACACCGGTTCAGCACTTAAGCCTATACACCGCATCCTCGAAAGCTATTGAAATGCAATGGCCCCTAACCACATTACCTATTACCGAAGAGCGCACGCCGTGCTTTTTCAGGCTTTTCAGCGCGCCATTCTCGTCCTCCTGCGGAACAACCACTGCAAAACCCCAGCCCATGTTGAACGTCTTGAACATTTCATCCCAAGCAACTCTTCCAGCCCGCTGGATTTCGCGGAATATTGGCTGGGGCTTGAAAAAATTAAAATCAAAGCCCAAGCCCGGATTGAATTCCGAAAGCTTGTCGAACTTCAAGTAAGAATCGCCCGTAACGTTAAAGGCAGCCTTGACTTCGACCTCTTGCGCCAATGCCAAGAAGGGCTTGACGTAAAGCTTCGTTGGAGAAATGCACTGTTGCAGAAGCTTCTTGCCCTTGCTTTCGTTCGCAGCGTAGGCTCCGTCGAATTGCCTGAACAAAGCCTTTCGCGCGAGCGAAATGCCGTTCGCGTGCAAGCCGCTGCTTTCCATGCCTATTATCACGTCGCCTTGCGTCAAGCCTGAACCGCGGATGATTTTGCTGTTCGGCACAGTGCCGAAGCACGATGCAATTACCATGTAGGGATTGGGGGAAACGCCCTTCACCAGCTCGCGCACGTCCGCAGTTTCGCCTCCTGCGACAAAACACCCGCTTTCCATGCAAGCCTTGTTAATGCCCTCAAGAATTTGCTTCATTTCGCGGCCTGAAGAATCGGCAATTTCGATGGTGTTCGTAATGCTTTTAGGAGTCGCACCACAGCGTATTGCGTCATTAACGACGCACGCAACAGCCTCCCAGCCTGCAATATCATGCCTTCCGGCCATTTGCGTCAGCAGGACTTTCGTGCCCACGCTGTCGGTCGTTTCAAGGTAATAACTCTTGCCATCGCCGAGCGGCAGCAAGTCGTTATAGGGCGTTTTGATTGTGCCCCGGGGCTTTTTGAAAATAGAAATTGCCTTTTTGGCGTTTGCCCGCGCTTCGCGGTTGACTCCAGCCTTGCGGTAGTCCAAACCCATAACCCCGCCTTTGTTAAATGTCCAAAACAATTCTCGCATTCCATTCGCCCTTTTCATCCTTCCAAACTTTCGCCCTGTGCATGGTTACAGCCTTAACGTGAGTGCCTGCTGCCTTGAGCGTATAATCGCTCCCCCGGGCAACGCCTTCAATAGAAAAAACGCCTTTCGGGTGCTTAAAGCTTTTCACCTTGAAGTCCTTCCAGAAAACTTGGCGCGTGTCGCTCTCGGTAATAAGCTGGTCCAAAAGGAATACCACCAGCTCTTCAAGATTGCCGGACTTTTGCTTTACGACTGCCTTTTTGCTTTTCTTCAGCAGGCGGGGCTTAGACATTATAGTGAACATCGCCTGCGCACAGTTTTCAACGCACTCTTCAAGCGTCTTGCCGTGCGCCTCGAAAAGGACGTCTGCCGTGTGCTCGAAAAAAACAAATTTCTCCATCGACTTTGCACCTTCACAACGGATTTAAATAACGGTTCTGACTTTTTTAATGCACGCAGGTGAGGAAAAATATGTTTGGCAAGATAGATCCGAAGCAAATGGCTTCCATGATGAAACAGATGGGCATCAAGACCGATGAGATTGACGCAGCTCGAGTTGTGATTGAAAAGAGCGACGGCTCTAAAATCGTGGTTGAAAACCCGCAAGTGCAAGCGATAGACATGCGTGGGCAGAAGAGCTTCCAAGTTTCAGGCGATTCCCACGATGAAGCGGCAGGAGAAGGCGCACTATCCAAAGGCGAGAAGAGTGACGCCGAAATCATAATGGAAGAATGCAACTGCACCCTCCAAGAAGCCGAAGCTGCATTGGAAAAAACTAAGGGCGACTTGGCAGAAGCAATTTTGAGCTTGAAGGGAGATTAGTAACAATGGCAAAAATCCCGCAGGGCAAAAGCGTAAGGCTTGACGAGCTGAAAAGCTGGCATAAAAACTCGAATTCCGCCCTTGCGCGAGCAAGGCTGATTGTCGGACGGGCGGTCAGAGCCAGGGCTTTTACTGCAAGCCAAATGCGGGAGTTGAAGGGCCTCATATCAAAAAGCAGCAGCCTTCACACGAAAGCCGCAATCGCTTACCGCAGGCTTATTGAAGAGCATGAAGAGCTCGTTGGGCTCGCAAAACCAAGAGGGAGGACTAAGCCTAACCCGCTTGTAATGCTTGAAGGAATAATCCAAAACCACCAGGATTTGGCAAACCACTTGTACGGAACGGTCGTCAGTGGAAAGACCATTTTAGCCCGCCTTAAGGTAAAGCCTAAAAAATTCTGGGTGCACCAACTGGCTAACGCTGCCTAGCAAGAAAAAATTAAAAAAAAAAGAAAAACTGCCCGCTCAACCTTTTTCAGGATAGGCGAAATAGCCTGCAAGCAGGAACACTATTCCAAGCACGAAGTCAATCAGGAAACCCAGCATTATTGAATTGGTTGTGCCGGAAATCAACTGCTTCGTCTGCTCGATCTGCGCCGCATCAATGCCAGCAGCTTCTGCGCTGGCGGCATCCAGCTGGCTTAACTGCGCCAGGGAAGGCCCGACCGTTGCTGAAACCTGCATGTACTGGTTGACCTGGTATATTGACAACGTCAGGAGCAAAGCCCCGAACATCACTAGAAACTGGCTTAGTATGCGCTTCATTTTCAGTCCACCTCAAGCTCTCCTTCAAAAACCATCCTGTCCCTGTGCTTCTTTCCCTTGTCCCGCTTGCTCTTTTGTTTTCTCGCTTCCCTCATCAGCCCGTCGAACAGGTTCTTCAAAACGAAATTCAACTGCCGCCCTCCCGCTTTTGCAGTGATTGTTGAATGTTTTAATGACAAAAGCGAGTGCAATTCGAACTTAGAAGCCTTCCCGCGGCCGCTGCTCTTCACGTGAATGGTCACGCCTTCAAGGTCGCCAAGAATGGCAGAAGCCTTTTCCAAAAAAGCGTCGGCTTCCTCCTGGATGCTCTCGCGAAACACGTTGTTTTCCCGCTTCAAGCCCGAAATGACGACCCGGGGGCCTTGTTTTCCAGCCTTTTGGAACAAGCTCAATAGTTTTTTCCAGACCATTTCAACCCACCTTCATGAAAAACACCGCGGACAGCTTTTTAACCCTTTACCGAAAACGAAAAAAACGGCAACAAGACTAAGCGAGCCAAGGCAAGGTCTTTATGAACCAGGGCAATGCGTTTATGACCAAAAGCCCTAGGCACAAGACGCCTATTGCAACCGCAAGCTTCGTGCCGTTTTTCCTGCCGAATGAATTGCGCAGTTCAACAAGGAAAATCCTCTGGCCGTCAGTGGGCAAGAGGAACAGCGGCAGGAGGTTTATGGTTGCAAGAATGAAGTTCAACGCCATTGTGAAGCTAATTACGGTCAAAAGAAAGTAGAATAGGCCGAACAGGAACGGGTTGAACGGGTTGCTTTGGAACTCAACGGCCTGCTTTGAAAGCACTGTTATGCCCAGCTTGCCTTCTGAATTCAACTGCACAGTCTTCTCTCCAGTGTTGGTTTCCACTATGACGCTTTCGCCCGCAGTTTTACTGCCGAGAGCGGCTTTAACGTCGGAATGAACGTAAATCGGGCTTTCGCCTATCCAGTAAATGACGTCTCCCTTTGCAAGTGCAGGATTAGAGGAACTGGCAACTTCAAGCTGGATGGCGCGCACCTGCTTTTCCGAACCGCCGCTCGTGTTTAAAATCATGAAGCCTTTTTGATAAACCACTAGCGCCAATTGTTCCGCAGTCTTAAACTCTACTTCCGAAACCCGGTAAGCATCGCCAAGCGATTCCCCAAAGACTTCAACGGAATAAACCACTTCTCCGGGCGTCAAGATTTGCGAGGCAGTTGAGTTCGCAAGCACGCTTTTGACTGAAACGCTTTGCACGAACAAAGGAAGCGCCTGGCCTAATGCAACTGCGAACAGCAGAAAAACGACGAAGAAGAGGGCATTGCTCGTGCTCCCTGCGCCCAGGATTCGGCGCTGCTTGTGAACATCAGCCTTTTCCAACTGCTTCTCATCAGGCTCGACAAACGCGCCTACGGGAAGAATCCCGAACAGGAGAACCCCGGAAGACTTGACTTTCATTTTCTCGACAATGCAAAGCACTCCATGCGCAAGCTCGTGCACTACGGCAACTATTATCAAAGCAAAAACCACTTCCCAGGGGACGGTTACCCCCGGAACTATTGGAATTACCCCAGGCGGGGTTGCTGGAATTGTAAGTACAGCGTAAGCATGAGAGGCAATGAAGTAAAAGCCTATCCCGAACAATCCCGTAACCGTACCTATGGCCGCCATCAAAAGCCCGTCAACAAGCGTGGGCTGAAGCAGGAACAGGGCATAAAAAACAAGAAGGCCGGCAAAGTGCAGCAAGAGTTTTTTGCCCAAGCCATACAAATGCAATCCGTAGAAAACACCATAGCCCAAAGTCAAGCCGAAATCAGCCAAGTCTTTGCTCAATTGCGCGTAGTGCTTTGAAACATAGCGCATTTCCTTAAAGCCCGCTACGCCACGCACTAGGATAACGCCGTAAAAATGCTCTTGCCCGCTCAACCTGCCCAGCAAAACGCCCGATGCGCCCAATTCCAGCACTATTAGCCCGAACTTTATCCAGTCGTTCAGGGTGCTGAAAGCCAAGGCAAAGAAAAGAATTGCCGACGCCAGGGCTATGGCCGTAATCCAAAACTTCTTGTTATCCTCGAGAAAATCGTAGTTCAAGAAAACACACCCCAAAAATCAGTTTGATATTCCTACTCTTCAGTCAGCTTTACGCCCAAGGCGAACTCGAGCTTTTTTACTATCGTTCCGCTCGGCTTGTACTTCGACTGCTCGAAGCCCTCAAGTTCCTTCTCCTGGATGAAAATCTTTTGCGCCAATTCCTTTCTCGACAGCCCGAGTTTCGAGCGCGCTTGCATTATGCGCTTGGCGTAATCCTCGGCCAACTCTCCCGAATCCTCGCTTTTCGGCTTTGCAGGCGCATGCTGCAACGGCAGGGAGTAGGAANNAAATCCTTGAAAAACGAAAAATTGCCCGAATAAGCGCTGTCCCTGTCACAGAGCGGCACTCTGGTGCCTTCAACCGTTCCTTCACCGGCGGCAGGCTTGCCGCACACTTGGCACTCTAACGCCATCAAAACCACCGAAAACTCGTTGCGCACTATGCAACTCAGAATTAAAGCTTACGCGCTGAATCGTTTTAATAGTTTGTTTTCACTCTATATTTTATGCAGGTCAATTGAAAGGGTCGCGGAACAATGGGCGTAGAACTCAAGGACATTCTCGTTCGGCATGAGCGCAGCTTTGAAGAGCTTGAAGGCAAAATTGCGGTCGATGCGTACAATACGCTATACCAATTCCTGAGTATCATCCGCCAGCCTGACGGCACGCCGCTGATGGACGGGAAAGGCCGAATTACGTCACACATCAGCGGGCTGTTCTACCGCACGTGCAACTTGCTCGAGAAAAACATAATTCCAGTTTACGTTTTCGACGGCCAGCCTAGCGAATTGAAGAAAAGGACGATTGCCGAACGCGCTGCGGCAAAAGCCGAAGCTGAAGAACTTAGGAAAAAGGCGTTGGACGAGGGGGACACTGCAAGGGCAGGGGTTCTTGCCCAGCGCACCTCGCGCTTGACGAAAGAAATGGCTGAAGAGGCGAAAAGCCTCTTGACTTTGATGGGCTTGCCTTGGGTCCAGGCGCCAAGCGAGGGCGAAGCGCAGTGCGCGTTCATGGCCATTGAAGGCATCGTCCGCGCTGCCGCATCCCAGGATTACGACGCTCTATTGTTCGGCGCTCCTTTGCTCGTCCGCAACATGACTATTTCCGGCCGCAGGAAATTGCCCCGCCGGGAGCAGTACATTGACGTTGTTCCCGAGGAAATTCTCCTGCAGGAAAACCTCGAGGCGCTGGGCATAAACCGCGAGAAGCTAGTTTGGATTGGAATCCTTACGGGCACTGATTTCAACGAGGGGATTTACGGCATCGGCCCGAAAAAATCATTGAAGCTCGTCAAGGAACACAAGACATTCGAAGGTATTCTTACGACAATCCAGAAGGAAATGGACTGGAAACCCGTGGAAGAAATCTTTCTCAGCCCGCCTTCGAAAAAAGTCTTGAAGGAAGAACTGAAGGTTGGCCAGCCGGACTGCGAGAAAATCACGGAATTCATGCGCGAAAGGGATTTTTCCATAGAGCGAGTTGAAAACTCGATTGCAAAAGCGTTCAACCAGCCAGTCGACTCAAAGCAAGGCCAGCTGGCAAAATGGTTTTAGGCCGTAACAAAAGGTGCAGAAATGAAAATTGGAAAGTGGAAATTGCTTGGGGAAAAAACCCGTTTCACTACCAAGTGGTGGACAGTTGTTGAAAGGGATTACCAGACGTTCCACGGCAAGCGAATCAAGTGGTTCGTTCTGAAAAAACCAGATGCGATAACCGTCTTCTGCCTCACCCGCGAGGGGAAGGTCGTTGCAATAAACTACTTCCGGCCAGGAATCCAGAAAATAGTTTTGGACATTCCTGCGGGCTACATGAACAAGGGCGAAACGCCGCTTGAATCTGCAAAACGGGAATTGCTTGAGGAAACCGGCTTCAAGGCGGAAAAATGGGTTAAGCTCGGCAAGTTTGCCGGCAACGCCCAGGGCGACACGCTCATGCTCCACGCCTATCTCGCCATGGATGGCTACAAAGCAGGCTCACAAAATTTGGATCACGGTGAGGAAATCGAAGTAAAGCTTTTCACGCTAAGGCAATTGATGCAAAAAATAAAACAAGGCAAGTTCGTTGACTCAACGCGCATTGCAGTAGCCTATCTTGCTTTGCAGAAGCTGGGAAAACTGAAATTAAGCCTACATAGAAAAATGCCGTTGTCACTTACTAAAGAAAAAATCCATGGTTTGGATCAAAAAGAATAATTCCAATTAAAATTAAGGGTGCACTCAATACAATTAGGCCATTATTATTCGGCCCGTAAGCGCTTAGCATCCCAATAATTACGCCAATAATCGACAATACTATTCCTAAAGCTCGAATTTTTAAGTTAAAACTATTTGAGCTATTCCGTTTAGAGTCCATAATAGGTTTAAGGAAAATCATTAGTTTTAATGCTTTAGGTTTATGATGGCTCATCGAAGTACGCTATGGAGCGGGCGTAATCCTTCCAGCCAGAAAGAGCAGGAAGAACGCATAGGGGCTGTAAATCAAGGCCAGGAAGAACAGGGCGCCAAGCGATTCAACCAACGTTTCCGTTTTCGTAACCAAACCCGCCAACACTACTGCGGAAAAAATTGCGAGAGGCTGGGCCGCGTAGGAAGTGAAACGGTCTGGAAAGAACACGAGCAAAGGCGTGAGGCACAACAACCAAAGCAGGCTGAAAAGAGCCAATTCTTTCGTGGTATCACTAACTGCTTCGAGCTTTTGCTTCTTGAAAAACCAGTAGAACGCGGCTATGACAAACGCTACAACCAGCGGCGTACCGATGTAACCAACCAAGTAAAGCGGAATCTGCTGGATAAGCTGTTCCTGCCGGTTGTTCACCCCGCCCGCTGCACCGAGCAGCATCGGAAGGTAAAGCAATATTACCAGCGCAATCGGAATGCAAACCGCAATTGCCTTGATTACTGAGGCTTTGTTCACGTTTTTCAGGAATGCATACAAAATGAAAGGAGCAAGCAAAAGGAAGCTATACGGCGCATGGGAATAAGCCATGATTGCGATTGAAGCCACAAAAAGCAATTCCTTTGATTCGAAAAAAGCCCATGCGGCCAGGGGCATGAAAATCATGTCCACCGCCTGCGGGGTTACCTGCCCGCCGCGGTCAAACAGGCCAACTGCACCAACCAAAAGCACTGCGGCAAACGCTGCGGTTTTCAAGCCCGAACGCTTGAAGACGAAGAAAATAGTGGCAAGCAAAGCCANNGTTGGGATTGCCAAAAACAAGTGGAACAATGGCGGGTAAGGGCCGTTGTTGTTTGCCATGAGCGCAGGCGCAAGCATTGCAATTTGCCCTTGTGCGTACTCCTGCGCAAAACGCAAATGGTAGTAAAAGTCAGTTGCCCTTGGGGCGCCGTTCTTTATGGCGATGATTGAAGAAAGCGAAAGCGCAATGAGCACGCTGAGAATGAGGAAAGCCCAGCATGCCTTGCGGGCGAAAGGGCTTAATTCAACCGCAGTTCCAGCCATGAAAAACAATTGCCGCCGTGCTTTAAAACAACGCACTCAAAAAGGAAAAGATAGTTTTTCTTTGGCGGCGCCACCGCCTTTCTTTTTCGGCAAAAAGAAAGGCAAGGCAGCCATCGGCATACTACTTTAATTAGGTTTATTAATTTCAATTTGTCCGATAGTGTAAAAAAAGAAAATCACAGGGCTGAGGACCCTGTGGGCGTACCTCAAAATAATGAGTTTCGGGGAGAATTTAAGTTTTTCGTTTTTATGGCGGAGACGCAAAACTTGGTTTTGCGCAAGACTGAGGAACTTGTGGGTGTACCTCACCCTTGCGGGTTCAAATCCCGCCTCCGCCGCGCCCACACTTCACCCAACCAACCTTTTTAAAAAAGGGAAAACATAGTTTATTGAAATCCTATCTTATTCTCGCTCAAAACTGGTGATTTACTAATGGAATTGAAGAAAATCCGCAATGCAGTTTACGAAATGCCCGCAACGGGCGAGATGAACGTTCCCCTCCGCCTTTACGCACGCGAGGAAATGCTTCCCCTATTGCAAAAAGACCGCACCCTATGGCAGGCTCAAAACGTCGCTACGCTTCCAGGCATATTGAGGGCTTCTTTCGTAATGCCTGATGGTCATGAGGGCTACGGCTTTCCAATCGGGGGTGTTGCAGCTTTTGATTTGCAGAAAGGCGTTATTTCACCAGGCGGCGTTGGCTATGATATAAATTGTGGGGTCAGGCTTGTTCGCACGAATTTGACTGAAGCAGACGTCAAACCGAAGCTCCAAGAGTTGATCGACACTTCTTTCAAGAACATCCCTTCGGGCGTCGGCTCTAAAGGCCGCCTTCGGCTTGAGGGAAAGGAACTGGAACAAGCGGTTACAGTCGGTTCGCCGTTTGTCATCGAAAAAGGTTATGGCGTGAAGAAGGACGCCGAGCACACCGAGGAAGGCGGCTCAATGAAGGGCGCAGATTTCAGCAAAGTTTCGCCCGAAGCGCGCAAGCGCGGCGCTCCCCAATTCGGCACTCTTGGAAGCGGAAACCACTTTTACGAAATCCAGAAAGTCGATAAAGTCTTTCCCGGCGCCGAAGAAGCGGCTAAGGCATTCGGAATTTACGAAGGTCAAATAACAGTAATGACCCACTGCGGCTCGCGCGGCTTTGGCCACCAAGTGTGCAGCGACTATTTGCAAATCATGCTCAACGCAGCGAAAAAGTACAACATTAGGCTGGTTGACCAGGAGCTTTCCTCGACGCTCATCAACTCACCTGAAGCCAATGATTATTTGGGAGCAATGCGCTGTGCAATCAACTACGCTTTCTGCAACCGCCAGGTTTTAACGCACTGGACTCGCGAGAGTTTCGAGCAGGTTTTCAAGCAAGATTGGGAATCGCTTGGCATGGACGTTGTTTACGACGTCTGCCACAACATTGCAAAGTTCGAGGAGCACGAGATTGACGGGAAGATGACTAAAGTTTGCGTTCACCGCAAGGGCGCCACCCGCGCATTCTGGGCGGGGCATAAGGACGTTCCTGCGGATTACCGCCATGTAGGCCAGCCGGCAATGATTCCGGGAAGCATGAACACGGCTTCTTACTTGATGTGCGGACTGCCGGGTTCTGCAGAAAGCTGGGCAAGCATTTGCCATGGTGCCGGGCGCGTTATGAGCCGCCATGCTGCAATTAGGGAATTCAAAGGCACTGTTGAAAAGGAATTGCAGGATAAGGGTGTTATTTACCGCGCTCAAGACCGCCACCTCTTGGCTGAGGAAGCCGGTGGTGCGTACAAGAACGTCGACCTCGTCGTTCAAAGCGTGGAAGACGCGGGCCTCGCCCAAATCGTCGCGAAAATGGTTCCCCTCGGCGTCGTTAAAGGTTAATTCAATGCTGCTGGCGGGCAGTACACGCCGGCAAAGCCGTCGTTCACTATCACGCGCCCAGTGCCGCCGTTCGCGCTATTCGCATTAGCCGGCTGCCAGTGCAAGACCAAAAGCCTTGTACGATCCAAGCCTGGATGCGCCTCGAAAGGCACGAAGAAAGACCCTTCAAGCACCACGGTCTGGCCGGGGCGCAGCTCATCAACGTAAAACGTCTGGCTCAAGCCGTTGGAGAGAATGGTCGGCATGGTCTCTTCAGTCCAATCCTGCCCTTCAACAATCCCGCCCTCAAGATACTCCTGCACGCCGATGACGCGCAAGTGTTCAAAAGTCCTCTTTGCAGTGTTCATCAGGGTTATCGTATAACGCATGGTGCTCCCTAGGTAAAACGCCGGAAGCCGGTAATACCCGTCATCCGGGAAATCAAGATACAGCGGGGGGTTGTCGTAAACAAGCGAATAGGAAATGCCGTTCTGTTCTCCCGAATGCTGGCCGTAATGCGGAGTGTAAGCGAAAGCCAATCCGGAAACGAGCAAAACTCCCATTAACCAAACTAACAAAAATCCCATTTTCATGGCAGGTCACCTAAGACCTATTACAAAACAGGGATTTAAAAAACAAGCGATTCCACTTTTCAGGCGGCTACCATTTTACTTTATGCCCCATCGTATCCCTGTGGCATATCCCGAATT
Organism: Microcaldota archaeon; assembly: GCA_013331595.1. The sequence goes on from DUGE01000097.1 coordinate 20,386, forward strand.
CCGCGAGTTTCAAGGCCCTTTCGCCCGTCATTACTGGACCGTCTTTGCAGACGAGCTCCCCGCCCGCATCGCACTTTCCGCAAATGCCCAAGCCACAGCCCATGTATCTTTCAAGCGCAAGTTGTGATTCAATGCCGTTCTTCTCGGCCACGCGCGCAACAGCCTGCATCATTTTTTCAGGCCCGCAGGCGTAAAAACAGTCGAACTTTCTTCCTTCGGCCAAAAGCTTTTCCGCAAGCTCGTGCGCCCGGCCTTTAAAGCCCTCGCCACCATCATCAGTCGCTATAAGGGTTTCAATTCCGTTCGCCTCGAAATCTTTCTTGAAAATAATATCCTCTTTTTTCCTTGCACCGATAACCATGACGGGCTTGATTTTCTTTTTCAACGCCTCGTTTGCAAGAAAGTTGAGCGCAGCAACGCCGTAACCACCGCCTACGAGCAGAATGCTTTTCGCGCCTTTGTCAAACCAAAAGCCTTTGCCGAGAGGCCCGCGGAAGCTGAGCACATCACCTTCCTTCAAATCGTCAACTGCATTAGTAAAATCTCCAACCGCAGCAACGCTCAGCCACAAGGGCGAAGCGCGGACAACGCACATTGGCTTTTCGTTCAGCCTTGGAAACCACAGCATGACGAACTGCCCTGCCTGGGCATTTTCAAGCGAGCAGTCCAGCTCGATAGTGTTCACGCGGTAGTTTTCCTTGCGGATTTTCTTGATTTTAGCAGTCGTGTAATAGCTGGACATTTCAATCAGACCTTGAGCCTTAGTTTTTCGTAATCGCACGCTTGAATTGCTTCTTTCACGCGCTCCAAGGCTTGGGCAACGGTCTTTCCTTGCGTGGCGCAGCCTTGTAGGTCGGGCACTTTTGCGACAATCCAGCCATCGGGGCTTTCCTCTAATAAAACCAAAAAACCACAGACGTTCTTTTGAACCATAATTATTACCGCCATATCACATCGCTTTTGCATATTTATTTGCTCAAGTCGCATCACTCGTGTGCTTTGCCGATTAGTTCCCTGGCGTTTTTGTAGCCGTGCGACTGCATCCAGCCGGTCATTTCCTTGCAGACTTCCTTGAACACCATGCGGCTCCGGTAGAAGGCTGAAGTGCCTATGCCAACTGCGCTTGCGCCTGCCATCAGCATTTCAATCGCATCCTCTCCAGTGAAAACCCCGCCCGTACCAATGATAGGAGTTTCGGGAAGCGCTGCGTGAATGCGGTAAACGCATTTGATTGCCAACGGCTTTAGCGCAGGGCCGCTAAGCCCTCCAAATTTGTTGGCAAGAATCGGCTTGGCGCGGTCAATGTCTATGGCCATTCCAGGCCCGGCCGTATTGACGGCAGTAATCCCGTCAGCGCCTGCCTCAACACATGCGCGCGCAATTGTTTCAATTGCAGGAACGTCGGGCGAGAGCTTAGCGAAAATTGGGATTTTCTTTGGCACGCGCGAGCGCGCTTCCTCAACCGCCTTTCCAGCAGAACGCTCGTCCAGGCAGAAGAGCCGTCCGAACTCGTCTTCAACGTTGGGGCAGCTTTCGTTCAATTCAATGGCGTCAGGATGGCACTTGGCGATTGCTTCAGCTGCAAGGCCGAACTCTTCGGCGGTAGTGGCGAAAACGCTTGCGATAATCGGGGTTTTCGACAGTTTCTTGTACTCGGCAAGCTCTTCGGCTTTTTCTTCCAAACCCGGATTGCTCAAGCCAACGGCGTTCAAAAACCAGCCTTTGCCCAACTGGTCGACGACAATCGGGTTTGGATGCCCCTTGCGTTCCTTGATGCTGGCGCTTTTGCTCGTAATCGCGCCAGCGCCGCCTTGGTTTGCAACGCTTGCCATAATATGCGAAGTGGTGCCGAGAATGCCGCTTGCGAGAACAGTGGGGTTTTTCAAATGGATTCCGGCAATTTTCGCGCTCAAGTCAACAGCCATTTTCAAGCCACCAGTAAAAGCATCAATAGAATTAATGCGGCGGAGGTTTTTATTCGCTGGCTCAAGAGCCGAGTGAAGGAGATGAAAAACATTAATAGTTCAAGAGTGAAGCGTAATTATGCGCATTTTGTACTTGCTTGCCATTGCTTCTTTTGCACTCCTAGCAGGCTGCGTTTCCCAGCCTTTACAACAGCCATTGCCTTCACCAACAGCTGCGCCCACCATAATCCCAACGGCTTTGCCTTCGGCAAGCATTTTCCCAACTCCAGTTCCATCCATAACGCCAACGCTTAGCCCTTCGCCTTCAGATATTTACTATTGCATTCAGGACTCGGATTGCGTCAGGCAGGAGACTTGCTGCTCCTGCGGTCTTGGAGTTTACATAAATAAAGCATACCAACGCAGCGTTGACTGCAGCCGAGCAGGCGCTTGCCTATGCCCAATCCAGAATAGCATCGGCAAATGCATTGAGAACAAATGCTCTGCTGTTGCGGTTAACCCGCAGTAATCAAATAAAAGGTATTACGAAGAGAAGCGCGGGCAAATGCTTTTCAATTAAGGAACGGTAATCAAAACATGGGAAAATCCTTCCGCAGTGAACACGATTTTCTTGGGCAAGTGAAAGTCCCTTCCGACGCCTACTACGGCGCTTTTACGGCCAGGGCAAACGCAAATTTCCAAATTTCCGGTGAAAAAGCCAAGCCTGTTTTCATATGCGCCCTTGCAAAAATCAAGATTTCCGCCTGCGAGGCCAACCGGCAAATTGGGATTCTTGACGCCCGCAAGGCAAAGGCAATAGAAAAAGCTTGTAGGGAAGTCATTGGCGGAAAATTTTCAAGCCAGTTTATTCTCGACGTTTTCCAGGCCGGCGCAGGAACGCCATTCAACATGAACATGAATGAAGTCATTGCCAACCGGGCGAACGAAATCCTTCACTTGCCCAAAGGCGACTACGCCAGGGGCGTCAATCCCAACAACGACGTGAACATGTGCCAATCGAGCAACGACGTCATCCCAACTGCAACGCGCATTGCCGTGCTTTGGGAACTTGAAGACTTGCATGAAAGCGTTGGAAAGCTTGAGAAAGCATTCAGGATGAAAGCCAAGCGCTACTCGCACGTAATCAAACCGGGTAGGACGCACTTGCAGGACGCGGTTCCAATCACCTACGGCCAGGTTTTCACCGCCTATGCCGACGCCCTGCATCGCGACAGGATGGAAATAAACTTTGCCGAGCACGGATTGCTTGAAATTCCGCTTGGTGGTACGGCCATAGGAACGGGAATAGCATCGCACCCGCAATTCAAGAAAAAAGTTGTTGCGGAATTGGCGAAATCAACTGGCTTGCCGCTCAAGCAAGGCAATTCAATTGAGCTAACCCAGAATTTCAATCCGTTCGTGCAAGTTTCCGGCTCGCTCCGCTCGCTTGCACTTTCATTAATACGCATTTCCCGAAACCTGCAAATGCTTTCGTCAGGCCCGCGCACCGGACTGGGAGAAATACTCCTTCCCGAAGTGGAGCCCGGTTCTTCAATAATGCCCGGGAAAGTCAACCCTTCAATCCTTGAGTGCGTGGAAATGGTCGGCTACGACGTCATGGGTGCTGAAGCAACCATTGCAATGGCTTCGCAGGCGGGATATCTTGAGTTGAATTCGAACGGCCCGCTCATCGCACACAAGCTGCTAGTCGCGCTGCAGTTGATTTACAATGCGTTAAACATGCTGGAAGAAAAATGCATTAGCGGCTTGCGGGTAGATGAAAAAAGGTGCAAGCAGCTTGTTGATGAAAGCGCTATTTTTGCAACTGCCTTGAACCCAAAGCTGGGCTATCACACGATGAGCAAAGTCGTCAGGAAGGCTTTGAGGGAAAATAAGACGATTGCAAGAGTTGTTGAGGAGGAAGGCTTGCTTTCCAAGGCAGAACTAAAGCAATCGTTCAAGCCTGAAAATCTGACGAGACCATCCGGGCAAGGCCTTGCAAAAGCACGGCTGAAGAAGCGCAAGAGTTGATGGTTCCTTGGCGCAAAAATGGTTTCTCGCCCTGTTTTTGCTTATGATATTGTGGGCTGCGGTGCACCCCATAAGCAAAGTCCTTTCCATCTCAATCCCGCCGGTTTCCCTCGCGTTCTACCGCGTTTTGTTCAGCCTGTTTTTCTTCATCCCGTTCTTCTCGCTTGTTGAAAGATTCCAGCACCAGAAGACTTTCGGCGAAAACAGGAAATGGCTTCTCTCGTCCAAACACTGGAAAACCCTTGTTGCAACCAGCATCTTGGGAATAGTGTTCCCCCTCCTGTTCTTTTCCTGGGGGCTGCGGTTTTCAACCGCTTCTGCCGCTTCGGTCTTAGTCAACACCACTCCCCTGTTCATAATAGCCATTACGGCGCTTTTCATGGGAAAAACACATTCGTTGAAAAAACTTGCCGGGGCGCTTGTTGGCTTTGCCGGAGTTGTGCTAGTTTCATCGAACGGAAGCCTCGCGTTCCTTTCAAGCGGCTATTTCACGGGCAACATCCTGTTTCTTGGCGAAGCGCTTTTCGTGGCAATAGCCACCATCCTGGCGGAAAGCCTTTCTAGAAACCTGGGCGGGTTTAAAACGCAGTATTACACGGGCATTATAGCCTTGCCCTTGCTTTTCGCAATTCTCGCAGCAACGGGCGAAGCCAATTCTTTCGCTTCCCTGGGCTTTACGGAATGGATAGGCTTGCTTTTCGTGGGAATTGTTTTCAGCGGCTTTTGCCTCGGGTTTTACACCACGTCAATCCCCAAAGTCGGGGCTGAAAACTCGGCGTTGATGAAGCTCTTGATTCCCGTTTTCGCCATAGCCTATTCAGCAGTTTTCCTGGGGGAGCAAATCACCGGGCCGTTCATTACAGGAACGGGACTCGTGCTGGCAGGCTTGTTCCTGGCACTGAAAGACCACGGGAAACAATAGATTGGAAAAAAGGCTATCGGGCGAGCTTTGATGCAGAAGATGCTGCACCCATACGCTCAAGCTGCACGTGTGAAAGGTGCTCAAAGAGGGAAAGAATTTTTTCCCTGGTTGCAGGCGCTAAGTAAGTTCCAACCGCAGTTCCTCGGACTTCTTCTGGCACGGTAACAACAACATGTTTTAGGTTCTTAAGGTCATAGAAAAAAGGTTTTTTAGCCCTGGGGCGCGCTGACCGAGGATTTTTGGGTAAAGAATTGGAAGCCGACTGCTTTAGGGTAACTAATGCAACGCCAAGATTAAGGCGAAGCAAAGTCTCTGTTTCTTTTTGCTCAAGGGTTGGAGTGCCCAAGCGGGCGCGTTTGGCTGCTTCAAGGAACTCTTGCTTGGTAAAAGAATGTTCGAAACTGAATCTTTGATGCCGCCAGTCCTTCATGCGCCTGACCGAGTGAAAAGGTATGGGCTTTACGCCGAATTCAGAAGCCCGTTTGTTTACGGCTTCAACCAAATCTATCATGAAAGGAATTGAACGCGGTTCGTTTTAAAACTATTCCCCAGGCTGAAAAAAAAAGAAAAAAAGAGCCCCTCTTGGATTGAGGGAAGCATGGGGCTTAACCGCAGTGCGGCACGCCTGCAAAGCCGTTATTGTAGCTGTCGAGAATCACGCTCAAACTTACCGCTTGCGCGCGAACCTGGCTCTTTTTGCCTATCGAATACTGCGCGGGCCCAAGCAGGTTTTTAGCATCAGTCAAGGCCGGCGCAACGTCAGGCGGAACACCAGCCCCGCTTTCCCTATTCAAGACGGCTGCTATATACTGCTGGGCAAGAATCAGCCAGGCGTCGCCGCCCTTGGCGGATTTCTGTAAAGTAGTCATTGAAAACCAGGAATACTCGCCTGCAGGAGCAGTCCAGCCCGAATGAGTCGCATAATACCCTTGGGTGTAAGTGCAGCCCAAGAAAGGCGGAGCTGCCGGATTAAGGTACACTGCGGTGATTGCATCAAGGTCGAAACCAAGAGGAGGATAGGCCGGATCTTCAGCGGTTTCAACCAATCTTACGAACCGCACCGGATAAGTAACGCCAAAAGCATCCAGGTCGATGTAAATCTGCTGGTCCAAAGGCGTGTCTGCATAATTGCCTACAAAAGTCCAGCCGAGGCCGTCAGCACTCACGAAAACATCGGCATAAGCTGGATAAAACGCATCGATCGTGTGAAGAATCAAGTCCGGACTGCTGTTGCCGCTCGCATAAGCAAGATTGTCCGTGAATTCAAGGTCAATAAAGCTTCCCGATGAAAGTTGTATGAAGTTCGACGCAGGGGGAGAGTCTGGAGCGCCTGTGACCAGCAGGTTTGCAGCAGCAGGACCGCAATTGATGGAAGTTGGGGCTCCATAACAACCGGCTGCAACGACCGCATCAGCAAATGCATCCGCATTTGCGGGCAACGCCATAACTGCCACAAAAAGGCCTGCAAACAAAAGAATTTTGGAAAAAGCTGTCAATCCACCCACCCCTCTTTTTACGCAAATATGCACAGGTAAAACACCATTAAACAGCTTTAAAAACGTGCTTTTTCCGTTAATTTTAAACCCAGCTGTTGCGCCTGAAGAAAAACAAAAGCACTGCAACAGCCAGCACGTCGACGATTAGAAAGTTTGCGTAGGAAGCGGACGACTGCAAATCCGGAAAATATTTCGCTGCAATCTCGAAGTTAATGGCAATGAGGAGGGTTACAAAAACGACGACAACGAGCGCGGTAATGCGCTTTATTGAAGTGGAAAGCGTCTGCAGGTGCGTCATGCTCTGGCGCGATTGCTTCGTCTCCGCTTCGGTCTGGATGTCGCGCAACTGCCCCAGGTGGTTGCGACAGCGGTCTAGCAAATGCTGGGCGCGGCTTTTCAGCAAATCGTAGTCATAGGCTATGAGGCCGGTGTAAACCTGCTTTATTTTCCTCTCTTCCAGGATTATGAGGAGGTTGGCGAGATCTTCAACCTTGTTCGTCAGCCTGCGCAGGCGCACGGTCGTCTGCTCTGCGTCCTCGGCGTCATACTTGCGCTCGAGGTCGTCAATCTTCTGGTCCATGGCATTGAAGGCGTTCAAGTAGCTGTTCAAAACCTCGCGCAAAGCGAGGAACGTCAAGACAGTGGGCTCGCCGTACTGCTTTTGCAGGGTGTGCTTGAACAGCTTGTAATCCTCCTCGCCAAAAGCCTTGTTGCGCGAATAGAGGAACGAGTCTTTCTCGCTCAACACGAGAATATTGTCGCCCAAAATGAGATTGCCGCCTCCGCCGCCCGAACTTTCCTTGGCGTAGTCCTTGATGCTCACCAAAACAAATTGTCCGTAGGTTTCAAGGAAAGCGATTTCAATGGAGAAAAGCTCGCTCAAATCCACTTCCAGCCCAAGCTGGCGTGCATTCTTCTTGAAGTCCTCGAAATTGGCGAAAGTCTTGATCATGCCCAAAGCAACCCCGTGCCCGAAGGGAAAAAACGATTAGCGCTATATAATAACTCAAAGCATTTTGGGTTTATATTCGATGATGTGGCGGGAGTAATCCTTGCCGATCAATTGTTTTATCCTGTCGCAAGCTTCGAAAAACGACGGGTCGCGCATGAGCTTGGTTCGCGGCCGTGGCAAGTCTATTTTCATGCTCGCCACAATCCTGCCCGGCCGCGGAGACATGACGATAACCCGGTCGGCCATCAAAACCGCCTCTTCAATCAAGTGCGTTACCATGAAAAAAGTGTTCGTGGGAAGTTTCGGGTCGTTCCAAATGCGCATCAGGTCTGCACGCATCTGCTCTGCAGTAAATTCGTCCAATGCCGAGAAAGGCTCGTCCAAAAGCAGGACTTCAGGCTCTACTGCAAGAGCCCTGGCAATTCCAACGCGCTGCTTCATGCCGCCCGAAAGCTCAGCGGGATAGGATTTTTCGAAGCCCTCAAGCCCAACGAGCTTTATCAAAGTGCCCACGCGGTGCGCGCGCTCATGAGGCTGCAGCCCTAAAGATTCGAGCCCGAGGTCGACGTTTTGAGTTACAGTCCTCCAAGGCATTAGGGCGAAAGTCTGGAAAATCATCGCCATCTTGCGCGGGTCGGGCTGGCCCATGGGCTCGCCTTTGAACAATACCGTGCCTGAAGTGGGCTTGTCCAGCCCGGCAATAATGCGCAGCAATGTGGACTTGNNGCGCCGAGAATGCACACGAACTCGTTTTCGTTAACCTCAAGGGAAACGTCCTGGAGAATGCGAAGCTGGGTCTCGCCCTTGTAGGCGCTCTTGAAAACGTTCTTCACTTCAATTACTGCAGCCATTCAAAACACCCGGGAGAAAACCGACAAAAATAACTAACTCTTAATAAAACAAAAACTCAAGTGGATTCAAAACGGTATTTTTCAGCCATGGTGAACAATCGCTTCCAAACCAGGTTGTTCACTACTATGACCACGAGGGACATTAAAGCAACGGTAAGCACGACTATTCCACTGTCAGCCCACTGGGCTGTTGCAACGTTCAGGAAAGAGCCCAAGCCATTGACACTGCACACTCCTCCAGGGCATTGCTCGTAAATGATGTACTCGCTAACTATAAGCGCATTCCAAGCGCCTCCCCAAGCTTGGATTGAGCCCAGGATAATTCCCGGAAAAATTGCGGGAAGCAGCACCTGCCTCACGTACTTCAAATCCCGTATGCCAAAGGCGCTCGACGCTTCGGTCAAGTCGGCGGGAATGCTGCGGATGGCGCCAATAATATTGAAAAGCAAGTACCACTGGCTGCCGGTGAGAATCAAAATTATTGCAACAAACTCTATTCCCAATCCGCCGCCCACAAAATGCAGGACTGTGACCACGATGAAAGGCAGGAGGGCAATTGCAGGTATGGATTGCGCAACGTCAAAAATAGGGATGAAAAAATCCTGGAGCTTCTTGCTGCGCATTATCAAAATCGCAGCCGCAAGAGTCCACACCAGCGCGATGACGTAGGCGATTGCAATGCGACCAAGAGAATACAACGCGTATAACGGCAGTTGGTTGACTTCAGGATGCTCGGCAATCGACTGCTGCAAATCGCGGACGGGCTTTTGAATCGCGGCGGAAAAGAACGCGGCTGAAAATAGCATGACTGCAACAAACAACGCGGCGTAAATGAAGAAATTTACGGCCTTCCTATGCCGCCCGATGCGTGCGAAAAAGGAAGTTTCCACAGGCCGCTCAAACCTAGGCATTGCAGGAAGGTTTTTGGCAATCGCATTTTCAAAAGGCCTTGCACTGCGCTCGATTTTCTCAAGCCGCACTTCAACCTTGTTCTTGATGAAACTCAAGGTCTGCATCGACCTGATGAGCGCAGCACGCTCTTCCTTAGGGTCGCGCTCGAAACCGACAGACTGGAAAGTGAAACGCTTGGAATAATAGATCAACGGCCGCCAAATGAAGCGGTTGATCGAATAAACAACTGCTGCGAAAACGCACAGGCCGAAAATGGCGGCCGGAATATTGTGAAGCACGTAAACCGCATGAGCCAAGTAATAGCCGATTCCCTCCAGCGTAATCACCTTTGAGCCGAAAGTGAGGTACTCGCTTGCCGCGAGGAAATACCAGCCTCCGCCCATGGCAAGCATGCTGCCCGTGACAAAAGACGGGAAAACTGAAGGAAGAACAATATCACGGATGTACCGCCACCCGGTCACCCCGAAAGACTTGGCGGACTCCTTAATGTCGCTGGGAATTGCCCTCACGCCGCCGTAAACGCTGAACGTAACCGACCAGGCCATGCTCGTGAAAATCAAAAGGATTGAGGCCAGCTCCTGGCCTAGAACACCCGGAAAAACGTAAACGAAAAAAAGTATTGCAGCGGGCAAATAGCCGAGGATTGGAATCGACTGGAGAATGTCCAGGATTGGAAGCATCACGCGCCGAGGGCCTTCGTAAAGCCCCGCGACAATGCCGAAAGAAAGGCCGAAAGCAGCAACAAGAATGTAGGCGGCAAGCATGCGCAGGAGCGTGCGGAAAATAAAGTAAGGCAACTGGCCGGTGTCAGGGTCTTCAAATATTTGCGAGACGAACTCGCCTGCATTTGCCGAATACTGCGTGTTGAAAAGCAAGTCTGCCGCGGCTATAATTGCAACTGCAATCGCAAGCAAATAGAAAAGTTTAGTGCGATTTGATGAAGGCATAAGTAAAGAAGTATCCAAGCCATTTAAATATTGCCAAGGCAAACGCCCGCTTTCTTCATGCGATAAAGTAGACGAGCAAAGCCAAGGCGTAATTCACTACAGCAATCCAAGGCCTGCGCTCGATGACTTCCTTCCACCACCAGCCGCGGTTCAACCGGCGTTTTGAAAACGGGTATAAAGGGGCAAGGCCCTGCACCCATCCTCCCTTGTGCATGGGCAGGTCAAGCAGAATGTGGAGGGACCAGCCTGCAAGCAAAGGCCAGTAGGGCGCACGCAGGAAAACCGATGCTATTGCAAAGCAAAGCAGCATGGTTACGGCCGAATGGGCGAAACGGTATACGGGCTCTATCTTGGGAAAAATATTCCCGTACTGGGAATCCCTGAACTTGCCGCCCGGAGTGGTGAGCACGTAGTACAAGGCAGGAATGCCGAAAACCAAGTCCGGCAGGATGCCGAAGAAAACGCCTTCACCCTGCCACGAATAGCGCTTGAACAACGCGAACGCCCAAAGGGCGTGGGCAGGCAAGTCCATTCAAAACCACTTACAAAGACAATTTAGCTATTAACAATTCCGCGGATATTAAAGGCGCTTGCCAAACCTCCTGAAATTATTTTTAACTAATGCAATGGGCTAAAAACAAGATGCTCAATAATTTTCATAGTAGGTTATCCACCATGCCAGTTAGGGAAGCGTTAAAGCGCATTTTAAACGAGGATGTCGAAGCAAAAGTTATTCATGCTAGCGAACCAACAATAGAAGAACCGAAGGCAACCTGGGTTCGCGGCATCGTTGATAGTGCACTGGGAAACCGGGTTGGAAGCATGGACGTGCAGATTAGGATGAGCCCTGCACTCCACAACCGGCTTCCGCAAATTCTTCACGACATCGCTGAAGAACAGGATTTCCAAAACAATGCCATTCGGATTTACAGGGTTGGCGATAAGCAAAAAAATAGCGTTACCCAGATTAGGGTTACAGCCGAAGCCAACCCGACTGATGAAACCAAAAAAATGCTGGACGATGCCTACAGCTTTTTGACTAGAGACAAGCACCATTCGTTGACAAGGTTTTTCAGGGCAGTTGTAGGTGGCAAAGTCAAAATCGCGAGCCTCAAAGAAATGGAGGGTAATAGTTTTGGAGTCGACCTTGAAACTGACGATGAAGGCCGCAAAATTATCGCCAATGACATCAGCGAGATTCCGAAGCATTTGGGCGTTTCGGTAGTGGCAAATACGATTCCAGACCCTAACCGCGACATTAAGGTTACCGTCCTTCAGGTAAAGCCCGTGGATTCAAGCACAAGTGCAATAGAACAAGTGGAAAAAGCCCGGGAGTGGCTTTCCACAATCAAAAACTGGCGTGGAAAAAAAAACATAAGTTCATCCCAAAGCAATTAAAATATCGAAGCCGTGCTGTTCCTATGAAAAACTTGGTTTTATTGTTTGCCATCGCAATCGCATTTTTAGTGGCCGGATGCGCTTCGCAATCGCCACCGCAGCAGTCGTACTCAACAGCATCACCAACAGTTACGGCGGAGGGGGTTTCATTGGCAGCAAAAGCGGGGGATATTGTTTCAGTTGATTACGTCGGAACTTTCGACGACGGCAAGGTTTTCGACACTTCCATCCAGGCGGAAGCGCAAAAGGCCGGGCTTCCAGCAAGGCCTTCCTACGAGCAGCTTGAGTTCACCGTCGGCGCAGGCCAGGTGATAAAGGGTTTTGAAGACGCTGCAGTGGGAATGGCGGAAGGCGAGGAGAAGACCGTGCACATTGAAGCGAAGAACGCTTACGGAGAAAGGCGCGATGACCTCGTACTGCAAGTCCCGCGCTCTAACTTTGATGCCAACGCCACTATCCGCGTTGGTTCAAAAATACAGGCCGGCAACGGCATGGTTGGAACTATTACCGGCGTTTCCGATGCAAATGTTACTGTTGACTTCAATCCCGAAATGGCCGGCAAGGCCCTCAACTTCAAAGTAATCATGCGCAAGATTACAAGAAGGTAAAAAATAATGGGTAAATTCGTTATCAGAAACTATGTAAACATGACAAGGCCCGAAAGAGTACAAGCAGTAAGGCTTCTTTCCTACGAGCATGTTTCACCCAATCCAGATTCAGAACCGGTAAGGCCGGTGGAACATGGCGATTTTATCGTTACGCTAATGAAGGGCGATAAGGTTGTTGCCGCAATCGTCACCGACGGCAAGACTAAAGTCCACAACTGGGCAGGGCACTTGGACAGGGAATTTCTCAAACAATATGGCCATACTGCTGCCGAAGAACTGTTGCGCCAGCATCTGGTCCGCATTAAGGGAAAACACATGACTTACGAGGGCGGAATGTACGAACCGGCTGCAATTGCCTTTGACAAGAGGTTGAAAGCAAAAGGAACACCAGTTCCAGAAGTTCGGGAAAACACGGAAACAAGAACATTAAGAATTCCGTTTAATCTCAGGAGAAAACTAAAGCCCGCTTTGCCCTATCGAGAAAAAATATGGAAACCATTTGACCTAGGACGCCACAGGACGTTTTTTGAACCGCATCATTAAAACAAGTTAACTAAGAAAAGGCGCGTTTTCCACAAGGGCATAATAACTATTTTTTTCTAGCAGTTTTTCCTTTAGAGTTTTCCTCTTCAGGCTTGAAAGCCAGGCAAACTGAATTAATGCAATAGCGCTTGCCCGAGTCGGTGGGGCCGTCTTCGAAAACGTGGCCCAAATGCCCGCCGCACTTTCTGCACAAGACTTCAACCCGGCGCATTCCGAACGCAGAATCTTCCTTTAGTTCAACGTTCTTTGTGTTTGCGGGCTCATCGAAACTCGGCCAGCCAGTGCCAGAATCGAACTTCGCATCGGAAGAAAACAACTGCGCGCCGCAGGCAGCGCAAACGTACATTCCCTTTCCCTTATTGTGCAAGAGCGGTCCAGTGAAAGGCATTTCCGTGCCCTTCCCGCGCAAGACGCGGTATTCTTCAGGCGAAAGCTTTTCACGCCACTCTTCATCGGACTTTGGCATTTTTTTCCCAGGCATTTTTGTTTTCAAGAAAACACCACCCGCTCAAGGAATTAATTTCAAAACTTGGCAGCCAAGAGCTTTTGCAGTCCGAACGGAACTATTATCGTAGTCAGGAATGCAACCGCGGAAATTATGGAATACTCCGCAGCAGACAAGAGCGGAAGGCCGTTCGGCCCTATTGCAGTAATACCGTACAAGCCGATAATCAAGGCAATCTCCCCCCGGGGAACCATTCCAAAGCCGACGAGCAGCGAGTCTTTGCCGGAAGCGCCGAAAAGTTTGGCAGCCGAACCGCAACTGACTATCTTGAGCACTATTGCAATGACAGTGATGACAACTATGGGCACGAAATTCAAACCCAGGGTGGAAACGTCCACGAACATGCCGAGGGAAATGAAGAAAAGCGGCGTGAAAAAAGCCTCGAGCGGGAAGAAAGCGTCGAAAATGCGCTCGACTATCTTCGAATAGTTTAGCGTTACCCCGGCAATGAAAGCCCCCACGATGGCGCTCAAGCCGATGAACTCTGCAGCATAGGCGTAGAAAAGCATGAACGCCAGGATGGAAAGCAGGGTTCGGCTGGAAAGCCGGTCCTCCCGGATTACGTCGAAATGCTTCCGCACAATCCACTGGCCCACGAGAATGCCGCCGACAAGGAAAACAAAAGCGATGAAAATCGTGTTGAACAGGGGGCTGAGCGCTTGCGCGCTAAAGCCCGAAGGCACGTGCTGGACTAGGGAAAGGGTAAGCAGGGCAAGAATGTCGTCTATCACGGCCGCGCCCAAAATCGTCTTTGCAAATTCCTTGTTGAGAACTTTGAACTCCTGCAGCACAGCAACGGTCACGCCAACGCTGGTCGCCGTCAGCGCTGCGCCAAGGAAAACCGCGTAGAAAAAACTGCCTCCGGACAGGACTGCATAGAAATAGCCGCCAAGAAAAGGGATTACGACACCCATGAGCGCGACGAAAAAATTGCGGACGTTGAAAATGCTCTTGATTTCAGAATGCAGGCCTATCTTGAACAGGAGGATTATGGAGCCCAGCTGGGCAAAAACGCGCACTATGCCCTCGATGGAAACCAGGTGCGGCGCCTCCTGGGGGAAAATGGGAACGGCCGAGTTCAGGAAACTCACGAGAAACGGCCAGACGAGCGAAATGAACGACGGGGAAATTGCCACCCCTAGCAGGAGCAAAAGCATGACCACCGGCTGGCGCAGGTGGACCACCAGCAATTCCGCCAGGACGGCGGTAAGCAGGAGGAATGTCATCTCAAACCAAATGCGCTTTTCCTCAGGCACGTCGCCGAACAAGCTCGCCCGGATTACGGAAAAGTAAAGGACGATTGCGAGAACTACGACTATGGCCGCTGCCAGCGGGAGAATATTTTTGCCTACCTTGCGGACGCCATCCTTAATCATCAGGTTAGAACGCCCTTGCTGGTTAAAAGTTTTTCTAAAACGCGCCCGGAAAAAGCAAACAAAAAAAGCCCTGCGCTCTTCGTCGAAATGGAAGTCGTCGATTGCGACAAAAACGTCAGGTGTTTAAACAAAAAATCCAAAAAAATAATGGAAACTTGAAATGAAAAAAGAATTTTTGAAAGGATTAGCAGAGAAACTCGGAGGCCACGGGCTGGTCGTCGCATCTTTCCGCGAACCGTACACCCACGTTTACGACGGCGAGGAGCTGCGCATGCGGAAAAATTCCGGCGGGGTAGTGACCGCCCTCGACCCGCTGATGAAATCCCTCGGCGGCAAGTGGGTTGCTTTCGGCCTTGAGGAGGCGGACAGGGAAACAGTGAACGACAGGAACGAGTGCGCAGTCAAATCTCCAGAAGGGGACTACACGCTCAAGCGCGTTTTCATTTCCAAAACACTCGAGGAAAAATACTCGAGCGGCGCATGCAACAGCGCCCTATGGCCTTTGGCGCACATGGTTTACGTGCGCCCGAAATTTGTCGATGAAGAATGGGAGGCTTACAAGCAGGCGAACAAGCTCGTGGCGCAGACGATTGCCGAAACGTGCGGCGAAGAGGACACGGTCTGGATAAACGACTATCAGCTCTTGCTCGTCGCTTCCTTCCTGAAAAAACTCAAGCCAAAGGTGACCACAGCATTCTATCCGCACATCCCGTGGCCCGCTGCAAGCGTAATAAGCATTTGCCCATGGGCCGAGGAACTGATGGAAGGCATGCTCGCCCATGACGTGGTAGGATTCCAGACGAATTACTACGCCGCCAATTTCCTGAACACTGTCGACGCCATTTTCGAAGCCCGTGTCGACCGGGTAGATTCTTCAGCGCAATACCAAGGCAAGAAAACAAAAGTAGTGGCGAACCCCATCAGCATCGATTACGACGGCGTGAGGGATAAGATAAAAGGCATGCCGTCTGAACGCATTGCCGCCATACTCAAGAAATACGGAGTGAAAAAAAACGCATTTGCAATCGGCGTCGACCGCATGGACTACACGAAGGGAATAAAAGAAAAGCTACTGGCCGTGGACACTCTCATCAAAAAGCACCCGGAGTACGTTTCCCAGTTCACCCTCCTGCAGATAGCCTCGCCTACGCGCATGCACATCGGCGAGTACCAGCGCGCTGCCGAGGAAGTTGAAGAGTTGGCCGAACACGTAAACTGGGAGCATTCAACTAGCAAGTGGAAGCCCATCAGGCTGGTGAACGAATTCGTAGACTACGAAGAGATTCTCGCGCTT
Organism: Microcaldota archaeon; assembly: GCA_013331595.1. The sequence continues at coordinate 36,125 of DUGE01000097.1, forward strand.
TATTCCGCATCCAACATGTGCGTCATCACGTCACTGGATGACGGCATGAACCTGGTGAGCAAAGAGTACGTTGCCGCAAGCGACGACGGGGTCCTCGTGCTCAGCGAGTTTACCGGCGCGTCACTCGAGCTGAAGGGAGCAATCACGGCAAACCCTTACTCGCTTTCGAGCATAGCGAACGCAATGCATGCCGGGCTGCAGATGGAAAAGAAGGAGAGGACTGCACGGCTGGAGCAAATGCACCGGGAAATCCAGGAGAATGACGTTTTCCACTGGGCAGACAAGTTCATCACTGAAATCGACAAGGAACGCCGGAGGAAGAACCAAGGCCCATGAAAAAAACTACCGTGGTCCTGGATTTTGACGGCACCCTCGCCGGCATAGTCGCCGACCCGCGAAAGGCCTACGTCGGAAGGGAGGAAAAACGCCGTTTGGCCGAACTTGCGTCAAAGGCAAGGGTAGTCATACTGACCGGCAGGCCTTCAGACTTCGTGAAAAAAAAGCTGGCGGGAATCAGGGGATTAGCAATCATAGGCTTGCACGGCAACCGGCCGTCTGCAAAAACGAGGCAAATGCGAAGGGCAGAACGCCTTGTTGGGAAAAAAATTGCCGGCATCCGCGGAGTTCTTCTTGAAACCAAGCCCGGCGGCTTTGCAGTTCACTACCGCACGGCACATCCTGGAAAGGCCGTGGGCAGGGCGATAGGTGAAGCGAGAAAGGCTGGAAAAGAGGGAAAACTCAGGATAATACGCGGCCGTAAGACAATCGAATTCCTTGAGGAAAGCGCGTTGGTCAAGGCAGATGCGCTTGAAAAAATAGTCCGGAAAAGAGGAAGGGCAAAAGTTGTTTTCGTTGGCGACGACCAATCGGACTATGATGCGATAAAACGCTGCAGGGCATACCGCAATTTTATTGGAGTGATGGTCGAAAACAGCGAAACCGGCTTTTCCCCAAAGACTGCAAGACCGGTCGCGCGTGGCAAACTTTTTTCTTTGATCACGGAGTTACTTTAAATGGGGTATACGCATGAAAAGGCTGGATAAATACGCGGAATTCACGGGAGAAGCGCAAATCCGCGAGTTGTACGACCTGGCAAGCGGGCTTGAAAACAAGTCCATGGTGCACATAAATTCCACCTACTACGGCGGCGGTGTGGCGGAAATGCTCAACTCCTACGTGCCCCTGTTGAACGAGGCTGGCCTGCCCACCGAGTGGCGGCTTCTCAAGGGCGGACGCGAATTTTTTACGGTAACAAAAAAAATGCACGACGCCCTGCAGGGAATGAAAACAGCTTTCACGAAAAAAGATTACGAAACGTATGAAACAACCCTCGACAACAACGCTGAATTCATTAAGCTCAACTGGTACGACCTCGTGGTCATAGACGACCCCCAACCGTGCGGGCTTATAACGCGCTATTCCCGCCAGTCGCCCTCGTTCTGGAAGCCCATGCCCATTTTCCTTAAGTCCCTCAACGTGCAAAAGAAACAGCCTTGGGCCTGGCGGGCGCATATCGATTTAAGCAATCCAGACCGGAAAATCTGGGCCTATCTAGCAAGATACTTGCAGAAGTACGATGGAATTATACTATCTTCGAAAAAATATTCGATGCCGGTCAAAAAGCCCCATTATTTCATCCCCCCGGCCATAGACCCCCTTTCAGACAAAAACAGGCACATGGACGAAAGCGAAATCCACAGGCAGCTTGAAAAGCACGACATCAACGAATCCAAGCCCCTGGTGCTGCAGGTTTCCAGGTTCGACAAGTGGAAGGACCCCCTGGGCGTTATCCGCGCCTTCAAGAAAGCAAGGAGCAAAACAGGCTGCCAGCTGGTGCTCATAGGCTCCATGGCTTCCGACGACCCGGAAGGCGAAAAGATTTTCAACGAGGTTTTCCGCGAGGTGGAAAAGAACGACGACATTCGCCTCATCACCGAGCAGAACGACCTGCTCGTGAACGCGCTGCAGCGGCGGGCTGCGGTCGTCGTGCAGAAATCGCTGCGCGAGGGCTTCGGCCTCACGGTTTCGGAAGCACTGTGGAAGGGCACGCCCGTCGTGGCAACGAGGGTGGGCGGCATTCCGCTTCAGGTTGATGACGGGGTCAACGGCTATCTCGTCAGGGGCGTTGACGACTGCGCCGACCGCATCCACTTTCTTCTCACCCACCCCGCCAAGGCGAGGGAACTGGGGCGCAACGGGATTCAAAAAGTTAGGAAAAATTTCCTCATAACCCGGCTGGTGAAAGACGAGCTGGAACTTTTCAGGAGGATGACGGCCAGCACCACGGAAAAGCTGCTTTACGAACAGAGGCGCAAGCTCTCAAGCGGCCTTGAGCTAATGAAAAAATTCCTGCCACTATTCAGCTAAACGCAAGCGAAATTGAAACGAAAAGCCGTTTCGGACAAAAAAACTTAATAGCCGGGAGCCTGGATTTCCCCACCACGCAACAAACGCTCCAACTCCATGACAACCTGTTTCCTCAGGCCTTCAATGTCCTTGAAGCCAGTCACAAGGAAAGGCACGTCTGCCATGGAAGGGTTTTTCCACTTGACTTTAGCCTGTGCCCTGTACAGGCCGGCCGACTCCTCGAAAAATACGGTGAAAGTCTTGCCGCGCACTGAAATGCTCTCGCGCGAATGGAGCTTGAAGTTTGAAATGAATACCGCCTCGCAAACAAAATCCAAAGCAAAACTAACATCAAAAATAGGATGAAGACGGCAAATAAAGTTTTTTGCTTTAATAAAAAAGGCAATTATAGCAAACCAAGAAAGTCTTTCGGTTGATTTGTCTTGGTTTGCGACTAGCAAAACCGGAAAACACCCGAATTACTTTCCGGTTTCGCTATAATCAAAAGTGCGGGCCGAAATCAAAATCAGGTTTTGAGGGCTGGTGGTTTTTCGAAGAGGATTTTGGGGTGTGAAGCCTCGGGAAAAGGTCTTTCAGCTTCCTGCTCGCCTCACGCTGGCTGATTTCAGTGAGCATGCCATTCATGACTTCAGTGAGAACTTGCCTCGCAAGTGCCTTGAAAGCGTCCACTTTCTTCGAGTCGTAGTTCTCTCCGGACCCTTCCTTGGAAAACTTCAGCTGCAAAAAAAGTATTTTCCTGACGAGTTGCGAAGAATAATCGCGGTAGTCGAGCTCGCCGGGGTAAATGATGCCGTCGGCTGACTTGAATTTTTCTTCCAAAAGCTTGCCGTCACTGAGGACAGCTTCGTTCAGTTTGTCCATACCCTATTATGGCGCCCGAGGCATATAACCCGATGTTTGAGGTTTTCCGTTAATAATACGGCGGTTTCAGCGCTTTTGGGCCGCATCTTCCTTCATGATGAGTTTTACCATCGCGAAGATTACAAGCGCAATTATCAAGAAGTCAATTACAGCACCGACAAAATCGCCCACCAAAAATTTGATTGAGCCGACGTCAAAAGTTGCCGTCCTCCAGTCTCCGCCCGGAATCGTAGCGCCAATAATAGGCATTATCAAATCGTTTGCAACGGCAGTAACAAGCTTGGTTGCGGCGGCGCCCATTATGAAAGCAACGGCAAGGCCGATAACCTAGTACTTCTTCAAAAACTCGCTGAAATCACGCAACATTTGAATCGAACCCGATAGATACGCTTGAAATTAAAAAAAATCTTATTAAAACAAGCTTAGAAAAAGAAAAATAAAAAAAATAGGAAAGAGGCCTTGCGGCCCCTTTATTGGTTAAGAGCCAATCGCCTTAGTAGCGGCTGGGCTTCTTGTGCTTCTGGTAGCAGTTCCTGCAGTATACAGGCTTGCCAGGAGAAGGCTCGAAGGGAACTTCGCACTCTTGACCGCAGTCAGAGCAAGTTGCCTTGTACATCTTCNNCTATCTCCGTCTCCATCCATTTTTACATACACCCGCGGATCAACACCGCATTAAGCCTGCTTGCGATAAGAAAACAAGTTGGAACTAAAATCCTCGTTCTTCACCCTTCACTCTTACCCTTCTAGAAGCAGGCTTCTATGAAATACTATGTGCAAAGGGGGTTAAAAAACAAGGTTTTAAGCCTTTTTCACGCCTTTTGCACGAGCACGGGAATAAGATTTCACCTGCCGATTTCTCGTTTTTCCAGCGTCCTTCGAATCCTTCCAATTTGCCCAAATCAAGGGGGAAGACAAGGACAACGCAACCGCTAAAACCAACAGAACTATGCTCACTGCATCCAAATTTGGANNAACAAACCCAGCCAAATGTGCGGCCTTGAAACGCCGCAAATGATGCCTAGCGCGCTCATGTGCCATTGCGAGCCGACAAGATTTCCTAACGCCAGCCACAGCACGCCGTTTTTGCGGATTGAAGGGGCGAAAATCGATTTCACTGGCTTTAGGCGAAGGTGAACCCAGGCAGCTTTAGGATGGCGAAAGCCGTATTCTACAATCGCATGGACGAGAATTATGCTTACTGCAGAAGAAACTATGAAAATCANNTTCCGCCAAACCGAATACCGGCTGGGCCAAGTGGATTGCAAGCAGAGTCGCAAGCAACCCTCCGCGGCCGAATGGCAAAGCGAAAAGGATTGCAGCCAAGAGGCCGACAAAAACCGCGGGGCTGGCAGGAGTGATGCCTAGCAGCGACGGCCACGAGTCGGGATACAGCCAGCATGCTTGCGCACCTTGGCAAAACCATGCGGTCACTGAAGTTCTTACTAAAAGCCAGATGCCGGCTAAAACGATGAGCATGGCGGTGGCTTTGTTTTTACGGATGAGATTGAAAACGTCCAATCTAGACACCAGGTTAATCTCAGGCCAATAAAAACGAGATTGCAATAAATCGATTTCAATCTGCAGCGAGCTTTTTCTTCAACTCTGCGATTTCCTCGTGCAGCTTGCGGTTGCGCTTGAGCGGGTCGTCCATAGCCTCTTTCTCGAGCTGCGCGAGCTTGGCCTTCATGTTGGAATGCCTGTGCGCCAAATCCGACTTAGACAACGCCATCCAAAACCACCCTTCACAAAACAATTTAAGTATTCACTACGCGCCAAGGCAATTTTAAATGGTCGGCTAGACGTTAAGGTCGGTTTAAATAATTCTTTTTCCATTAGTATTTCGGTGAGCTGGATGGAAATTAACGTTAACCTGCTTTACAGGGAATTGAAGAGCTTGCAAAAGGAAGTTGCAAAAAACAACGCGCTACTTTTGAGCCTAATTCCAGAAGAGAAAGTCAGCGCCAAGGAATTAGCTAGACTGCACAAGATAAAATCCGAAATGGACTCGGGAAAAGCCATTCCATATTCCAAGAACGCATTCTGATTTTCAGGGGAGTTCTCTTGTTTTCAGTGGATTTGAGCAACCAAGCACTAAAAGCCTTAAAGAAAGCAGACGCAAAAATGCGCCAAAAAGCCCATGAACTCATTAATACCCTTCACAACGAGCCAGTTCCCGTAAACCACTACGACGTGATAAAAATCTCAGGAACTGATGGCCATTACCGCATAAGGCTTTCAAGCCATCGGCTGAAATATTTCGTAGACTGGAACGAAAAGAAAATCCAAATCCTTGACTTTGAAAGAAGAAACGAGCACACCTACGGTTGAAAGTTGATAAAAAAATGGTTTCAGAAGAAGAATCAAAGGTTACGCTAGAATTCATTGCTCTAATCAAAAAAATAATGAAGAAAAACAAAAAGTCACTCAAAGAACTGGCAAAACACTAATTTTGAAGGATCGCCCAAGGCACAGTACAAAGAAAACATTATAGCCCCGGACGTCGAAAACAATTCTATTCAAGCACAGTATTTACTTTGCATATCGTGGTTTTGAAATGGGCGTTACTGAAAAGATTGCTGAAAGAGAAACGCAGATGTCCAAAACCCAGAAGCACAAGGGAACGGAGCATCATCTCGGAATGCTTAAGGCGAAGCTCGCGAAATTGCGCGACCAGGCGGAAGCAGGAGGCGGGAAAGGCACTGCAGGCGGGAAAGGCTTTGACGTTAAAAAGGCGGGAAACGCGACCGTCGTCTTCATAGGCCTGCCGTCAGTTGGAAAAT
>DUGE01000039.1 GCA_013331595.1 Microcaldota archaeon
TCATCAGACGCTATCAACCTCATCAACGCCTTGTGGGCTCAGCGGTTGTTCTTATCATCATGGAAATTAATAGGGTTTGCGGGCGTTTTTAGCGTTTGCCTTTGGGGGAATTCTTGCCTGCGGCTTTTTTCTTTTCCGCGATTATGCGCGGGCCTTGCTTGAGGAAGTACTGCTCTAGGGCGTTCTTAGTGGCTTGCTCTTCACGCGAGAGTTTCGAGAATTCCTTTCGCTCGACGCGCTTTTCGTAGCCTTCCAAATCCCCGAGGATTTTCCTCTCGCGGCGCTTGAACTGCTGGAATTCGCTCCGGGCTTTCGCGGTTTTTCCAGCACGCAGGGAAGCCTTGATTTCAGACATTGCCCTCTCCCGTTCTTCGGAAAGCTCTGAAAGCCTTTTCGCCCTCAATCCCAGCTCGCGGCTTAGGGCGAGCATGTCCTTGCCGGAAATGCCTTCGCCGGCCATGTCTTGCGCTTCTTCCGCTTGCTCGAACATCGAGTAAAAGCTCTTGCTCAAGTACATTACGGCCAAGAGCGTGAAGAGCAGTGGGACGACAATCAAATCGCGGAGGAAGTAGTAGAAAAACAGGGATGAAAACAGGCCGACGAGCGCAAGGGTAAATGAGGTGAGCAGCTCGGAAGCCAGCAGGCCCGCTTCGTGGTGCTTGCGCAGGGTGGGAAAAGTGGCTTTGCTCCAAGACGCTATGGCGCTGTAGGTTACGAATTTCAAGTCGTTCACTGCGCGGTAGATCGGCCAGACGAGCAGGGGGAGTATGAGCACGCTTACGGAAACTTGTTTTGAAACGAAGGGAATGAAGCTCAGGTCGATGTCGAACGAGGCGAGCATGCTCATGTACACGATTGCCAAAGCTATGATCAGGTTAGAGGCAAAGCTTTTGACTGAAGCGGAAAACTCGTTTTGCAATGCCGGGTTTTCATAGACTTTTTCAAGCACGTCTAGCTTCTTCACCATGCGCGAAAACCCATCCCGGTAATGCCGGGGATATGTTTTTGAAACCCAGATCGAGATTGCCTTCCAATTTTCGAAAAGCAATTTCGACAGAACGGTTGACGAAAGCATCAGCATGAATGCAACGGACAGCAGTTCGGCCGGGTTATTGACAAAAGGCGCCGCTGCTACTGCAATTATGAGGCTGAATTCACCAATGGGAATCATCAGCGTCCACAGCTTTGATGCCGAATCAACGGAAAGCCCAAGGGCAGTGCCGAAAAACATGTATCCAATGAAACGCGCCACTACAAAAGCCACAAGAAGCGCAGCAACAAAGGCCAGCGAGGAAACCTGCGGGAACACTATGGCTGTGCCGAAGCCCACGAAAAAGAACAATATGAAAAACTCGCGCATGAAGCCGATCTCGCGCTTGACGCGCTGGCCGAAAGGCGTTTCATTCAAGGCAAAGCCTGCGAAATAAGCCCCCAGCGCAATCGTAAGACCCAGGTAGTCGCTGAAATAGGCGACGATAATCCCAACTCCAAGGGCGAAAAGCGTCATTACGCTCGTGCGGCCGTGCTTTTCGAAAAACGCCGAAGCGAAGCGCGTGACTCTGCTTACCACGAAGAACATGGCTATTATGAAAAGCACGCCGTTCAACAGCGTCTGCTTGAACGAAACTGCGTTCTGCAGGCTGTACAGGAATGCGAGGACGAAAATCGAGAAGAAGTCTTCAACCACGAGAATCGACAACGCCAGGCGGGATTCGGGCTCCTTTTCAATGCGCTTTTCGAAAATGAATTTCGCCACCATCACCGTGCTCGTTGCAGTGAGCATCGCGCCTATGACGAGAGCCTCAAGGAAATTAAAGCCGAAAAACAACGCCACGCCAAAACCGAAGACGAAAGGCAGACCCATTTCAACCAATGAATGGACTACGGCAAAGGCGCCCGTCTGCTTGAAGCTCTTCAAGCTCAACTCCAAGCCCAGGAAGAAAAGCAATAGCAAAAGCCCTATCTCGCCGAACAGCTGGGCAATGCCCTGGTTTGGCGTAAGGAAATGGGAGAAAAGCGGACCGAGCAGCACTCCAGCAAGAATATACCCTATGGAAGTGGAAAGCCCGATGCGCTTGGAAAGCATTCCGAAAAACAGCGCGACGAGAACTATCACGCCGATTTCAACAATCGGGATTTGCGTTGCCTCTGCGACCATGAAAGAGGAATTCAAAAAGCAAATAAAACCCCTTCGCCCAAAGCTCTAGGCAACAGAAAACGGCCCTGAAAGTTTTTGATAAAACTTTTTCGCAAAAAAGTTTTCTTTGATGAACCTTTCTTTTCCAAAAAGAAAGTTTTGATCAAACTTTTCACGCCGCAGCGTGGAAAAGTTTGGGCCCGTAGCTCAGCCTGGATAGAGCACTTCCCTCCTAAGGAAGGGGCCGAGGGTTCAAATCCCTCCGGGCTCGCTTTCAGCTGAAACCTCAGCTGGCAAGGTGNNCACCTCTTCCTTACTACAGCATAGAGCTTTACCTTGAAGTCTACACCCTGCCGCTCGCCCTGAAAAAAATCTCCCGCTTAAATCCCCTTCCTCGTGAAAAAAAAGGGTTATATAGAAGTGGCGGCAAGTTGATAGATATAATTTAATTGCGAAAGCAAACTTTTCGATACAGACGATTGCAAAACAACAAGGGGAAGAAAATGGAGAGTGAGGAAATGGCCGGCACTTCAAAGGAAGATTTGGAAAAACTCGTTTCGTTCCTTGACTCCATGCTTCAGGACAACAGCATTCCCCGCAACGTGCGCGCCAATCTTGCCTTGGCCAAAGAGCGCCTGCAGAAAAGCGAAGACCCTGCAGCAGGCATAGGCGGCGCCATTTACGCTTTGGATGAAGTGAGCAACGACATCAACCTTCCCACGCACGGCAGAACCATGATTTGGAACCTGCTCAGCGAACTGGAAGCAATGAAGGAAAAAGAAGTTTGAAAACCAAAAAGGCAGGAAACCCATACTTTTTTCCAGCCTTGATGGAAAAACAGGGATACCCTATTCAACTGCACTTACTTGTAGTGCGGATTCTTTTTCGACCAGAAGAAAACCACTGCAGCAACCAAGCCCAAAATCACCAGAAGGCCAATGGCGAATTCAAGGCCGCTTGGACCGGCATAGTTCGACTGCACCAACGAGCTTTTTGGGCAATAGCCCGAAACACAGGATGGGCAGGGGGATGTGACGCTCTTGCAATAGCCCCCGTTGCAGTAATATTCGTTCACGCCGTTTTCAGTGCATGAGTCCTTGAAGCTCCCGCTTGAATCAGAGCAAACGCCTTGAACTTCGTAATTCTTCCCGCCGTCCGTATCCGAACACGACGGGGTCGTAGGCTGGGAAACGCAAGCGCCGTCAACGCAAGCGCCGTTGTTCGGGCAATCCAAAACCTGCTGCTGAAGCAGCTTGCCGTCAGTGCAGTAATACTCTAAAACCCTTGTTGAACCGTCACAGCGATCCAAGTAATTGTAAATCGTCGCATTCTCGTAGTTGCCGAAAGCACGGCCTTTCTGGCTTGGATTCAATTCATCCGTATCCGCGCATTTAGAATTCTGGCCCGGAAGGCACTTGCCGCCCTTGCACCCGAATGGGCAGGGTGTTTTTTCAGGGGTGCAATACTCGTTGGGAGAGCAAGTGAACTCCACCAAATCGCTCGAACCGGCGCAGTAGTCGCTTGCATCGACCAAATCCGACTTGCAAGTCGAATTGCGCAAATAATCATGGGAATCCGGGTCGGTGCACGAGCCGGTAGTGCAGGCGCCTATGAAGCGCAAGCGGCGGTTGTCGGCATAAACAAAATCCCCGTCCGTAGTTTCAAGGAAAACACTGCCGATTGCGAGTTTGGAATTAACCTGGTCGAGCATCTGGGTTAAGATTATCACGGCATTTCCGGCGCTGGCATTAAAGCCGAAAGTCGTGAGCTTCGACGGGTAGGTTACTTTAAGCACTGGAGTGCTGAAAGAGCGCCCGCCGTAGGAGAAAGAATAATTGGATTGGAATGAAGGTTCAAGGGCAAGGCCGCTTTCAACGTAAACCGGTTTCAAAGAGCCTGCACGCTTGAAATATTCAGTGTTGAAACCAGCTTCACCGTACTGGGGCTTATAGAAAACCTCGCCTAGAGTCATTATCACCTTGCCGTTGCGAATCTGCTGCTGGGCTGCAATATAGAAAAACTGGGTTGAGTCATTCGCAATGTCGCCGAAATGGAAGGCCAAAGGCTTGAGCGAGCGGACAAGCACCGAGTTCCCGCCTGGAGAAACGTCCTCGCCGTAAATCTGTATTATGGCGTTGGTAGTGTAAGTGAATGACAGCATGTCTGCACAGTTTTCCAAAGCCAAGGCAAGCGGGGAGAAAAGAAAGACGATAAATAAGGCTAGAAAAGCTTTTTTCACAGGTAACACCGCAACCGACTTTTGCACGTTTCATCACTCAACCCGCTTATAAATAAATTCCTATGTCGAGGCTAATTGCGAAAGCCGGGATTTTTAAAAAGAAACTCAAACCACGCTGCAAGAAAGCAATTTAAGTCATCCCGAAACTATTGAGTTATGGCCGAAAGACGACATATGCATGGTCTTCTCACAATTGCGGAAGAAGCTTGGAAATCCCCAAAACAAGGGGCTTTCGAGGTTGGAGGCAAAAAAGTTTTCAAAAACAAGAAAATGGTCATAATCATCTCTGATTATTTTCCATTTGTTCATATTACTGCATTTCCAAAACCGGAACATTCTGAAACCCTCATGAAGTCAAGCGGTTCAACTAAAGGCGGCGGGCCTGCACGAGACAATCCTGGAGCTATTGGAACTATTAGAATTGTGGGCTCTGAAGGTTGGACAGGCGTGGAGCCGAATGAAATGAGACTAGATTGGGTCCAATCGCACTACAAAACGGGTGAAGGAGGACTGCCAAGAAATCTCGCTTCATTTTATGGCGGTTGGAGAGAACAGTGCCTGAAAGCCGCAGTTCAATATGCGCACTCAACCGGACGACCGCTTGTAATCGACAGCATGACTGGGAGCGCAGGACGCCTTTTGACTAAATTTCCTTTTTTCTGGAGGAAAACCCAATTCGTTAAGGAAACTGAAAAAGTTTCCCGCGAATTAGTGGTAAAACTCGAGAAAAAGGGCATTTTGCCTTGGACTAGAAAAATAACAATACGGCCGAAGTAAAGCAAGACAAAAAGAAATATATTCGAATGCGGGCTTGAGATTAGAGCCAAGGGCTTTTACTGCGCGCTAAATAGCTTACCATTCGGTTTGCGCATCTTTGGAAAAGGTGGGTTTAAGGTGGATTTGCTGGAAGTGGTCAAGCAGCGAAGGCTATTGCTCGAAGCGGGAGTCCTTGAAAAGCTTTCAACACTCCAGCCGGGCGAAGCGCTCGACGCTTTGTTTGAAGCCGAAGAACAAGCCTCAAAGCAAAACCTATTCGTGATTTCCAACTCGCTTGTCGAGAAAATACTGGCGGGAAAATCCAGCGAGAGAAAGGCGGAGCAAGTGGCTTTTGCCGTCGAGAAAACGGCGCCGGCCGAAGCGCGGGAAACGGGATTCCAAAGCGCCTTGAAAATCCAGCCGGAGAGAAAGTTCGACTGCACTGGCACTGTGCAGGATTTTGTCTCCCACTTCAACAACAGGATGGAAAAGCTCAGCCGCATGCTGCGCGTGCGTGCAAGCGAAAACGGCCTGACGACAATAATCCATGCCAAATCGTCTGTGGACAGGCGAAAGGCGCGCATAATGGGAATGGTGGAAAACAAGAGGCAGACGGCCAAAGGCAATTTTTCCTTCAACCTCGAAGACAAAGCGGACATGATGAAATGCATAGCCAGCCAGCGCGACGCCAAGCTATTCAGCCAAGCCCAAGACCTGTGGCTTGATGAGGTGGTTGCCGTCGACGGGTTTTACTCCAACGGCATTTTCATGGTTGAAGGCATAATTTTTCCGGACGTTCCCATACGCCCTAAAAAACTGGCGGACGTGAACGAGGACATTTGCATAGCGTTCTTGAGCGACATGCACGTGGGCAGCAGGTTTTTCCTGCAAAAGGAATTCGAGAGGATGCTCGAGTTCCTGAATGGCGTGGGGCTTGAAGGAAAGGAAGCGGAATTATCCAAATCCATAAAGTACGTGGTCATAGCTGGAGACATGGTGGACGGCGTGGGCGTATACCCGACGCAGGAAAAACAGCTTGTGACGAAAAACATTTTCGAGCAGTACGAGCTCCTCGGGAAATACCTCAAAACAATCCCCGGCGACATTCAAGTGGTAATTTCGCCGGGAAACCATGATGCCGTGCGGGACGCCGAACCCCAGCCTTCCCTGCCCTCCGAATTTGTGCATTCTTTCACGCAGGAAAACTTCCATTTTGTCCCAAACCCTTCAATGGTTGAAATCCACGGCATCCGCATTTTAATGTACCACGGCGCGAGCGTGGACGCGCTCATAGCAAAATCCGAAAAGCTGGGCGATGCCTACGACCACCCGGAAAAAGTGGCTGTCGAGCTTTTGAAGCGGAGGCACTTGAGCGTTACCTACGGCGAAAACCCGCTAGTCCCGTCAGCCGAAGACGGGATGGTTATAGAAACAGTTCCCGACATTTTCCACTTCGGCCACGTGCACAAAAATGCGGTTCAAGACTACAAGGGCACGCTCATAATCAACTCGGGCACTTGGCAAAGCCGCACTGATTATCAGGTAAAGCAAGGCCACCATCCTTCCCCTTGCCTAATGCCGGTCTACAACATCCGCACCGGTGCACTCAAGATAATCGACTTCAACCAGCAGCAGGAACGCACAGACCGAAAATAGAATAGAAAACCGCATGCAAAAACAAGGTATTTTTTCCGTGGAAGCCTCACCGTCAATGCAAAAATATTTCACTTCGCTTGAAAGCGACTTTCACGCGCAGTTCGACCTCTCAGTCCAGGCTCACACAAAGGGATTGGACCCAAGCACAAGCGTGGAAATAACCCCGGCGAAAGACGTTGCTGGAAGAGTTGAAGGGCTCGTGGGCCCAAAAGGAGTGGCAGGTGTAATAAGGGAAATAGCCAAAACAAGCAGCCGAGAGAAAACGTGCTTTGAAATAGCGCGCCGCATCATCTCGGGAGAAATTCCCTTGACCGCGGAAGAAAAGCCGGAGACCGTTGAAAAGGAAAAGCTCATAGAACAGGCCACTCGCACCGGCCTCGCGCTTTTCACCGAAGGGGTGGTCTCGGCGCCAATCGAAGGGGTTTCGAAAGTAAGGATAAAGAAAAACCCGGACGCCAGCGATTACTTGAGCATTTACTTTACCGGGCCAATCCGCGGCGCCGGAGGCACCGGCCAGGCATTTGTCCTCCTCCTGGGCGATTACTGCCGAAAATTTTTCGGCATTGCTGAATACAGACCTTTGGAAAGCGAAATCGAAAGGTACAAGGAGGAAGTCAGCCTCTACGCCCGCAAGACGCGGGCAGGGCAGTACGTTCCCACCGACGACGAGGTCGAATGGGTGGTTAAAAATTGCGCGGTGCGAATTGACGGAGAGCCGACTGAAGATTACGAAGTGAGCGTCAACCGCAATGTGCCTTCCATTGAAACGAACAAAGTGCGCAGCGGCGTTTGCCTAGTCATAGGCGAAGGGGTTTGCCTCAAGGCGGCCAAAGTCCGCAAGATAGCCTCGAAGAACGGCCTTGACTGGGAGTGGCTTCAAAACCTGATTAAAGTGACGAAGCAAGAATCCAAAACCGTCGAGATAAAGCCCGTCGACCGTTTCATGGAGGAAATCGTGGCCGGCCGGCCAATATTTTCGTTTCCCATGCGCGTTGGAGGCTTCCGCCTGCGTTACGGCCGCACGAGGTTCATGGGGATACTTTCAAAGGCAATACACCCGGCAACCATGGTTTTGCTCGACGACTTTCCAGTGTTCGGAACGCAAGTGAAAACCGAGCGGCCTGCCAAGGGATGCGTCGTAACGCCCTGCGAAACCATCGACGGGCCCATAGTCCTGATGGATGACGAGAGCGTCAAGCGCATTGAAACAGTGAAACAGGCGCTGCAGGCAAGGGGAAAAATAAAGCAAATAATTTTTCTCGGCGACATGCTCTGCTGCTACGGCGATTTCAACAAGAGCATCCATCCGCTCGTGCCATCACCCTGGGTGGAAGAATGGTTTGCCCTCGAGCTCAAGGAAAAAGGCGTTGAAAAAACTCGGGACGAACTGCGCTCCATTACTTTCGACGAGGCTAAAGCGCTGGCAGAAAAGCATTCCGTGCCTTTGGCACCGCGCCACACTCTCTTCTGGGGGGACATTCCGCTGGACGAAATCGAAAAGCTCGCGGCATTCATCAAAAACGGAAAGCCGGAATTCGAGTGGTTTGAACTCAAGGGGCTGAAACTTCCGCTTGCGCCGGAAAAAACCATTCTCGAGCACCTAGGCTTGGAGCACAAGGTTGAAAACGGCGAGATAGTTCTCAGCAGGGACGAGGCGCTTTCACTCCTCCTTCCGCTGGGAGCTTTGAAGGAAAAAACAATCGACACTGTTGAATTGGAAAAGGCCCTGGCGCAGTTCCGAGAAGAAATTCGCGCAACGCCCCTGCCCGCAGGCACAAAACCGGCAATAAAACTCTTGAACAAAATCTCGCCGTTCGAAATCCGCGACAAGGGCGGCATTTATATTGGAACTGCAATGGGCAGGCCGGAGAAAAGCCGGGAACGCAAAATGAAGCCATTGGTGCATTCGCTTTTCCCAATCGGATTCAACGGTGGAAAATCCCGTAATCTCATGAAAGCCTACGCTGACCTGAAGGCCACAAACCCCAGCGCGTCGATTGAATTAGAATTGCGCAAGTGTGCCGGCTGCGGCAGGAAAAGCTGGTCGCGCCTGTGCGAATGCGGCGGCAAAACAGAAAAAGCATTCCGCTGCCCGAAATGCGGCAAAATAAACGGCGTGGCAGAATGCCCTTGCGGCGGAAAGGGGGAAGGCTTCGAGCAACAGGAAGTCAACCTCGTCAAGATCGTTGATTCGGCAGTGAAAAAACTCGGCTTCCAGCCCAAGGAAGTAAAGGCCGTGCAAGGCCTCATTTCAGCGAGAAAAACTCCGGAAACAATCGAAAAAGGGCTGCTGCGCTCAAAGCACGGCGTTTCCGTATTCCGCGACGGAACCGGACGCTTTGACGCGACTGAAATCCCATGCACTCATTTCTACCCGCTCGAAATCGGCGTGAGTATTGAAAAACTCAGGGAAATAGGCTACGAAAAAGACGCGTTCGGCCAAGAGCTCACGGATGAAATGCAATTGCTCGAGCTCAAGCCACAGGACGTGATAGTCTCGGAAAACTGCGGGAAATACATGATGCAAGTGGCGGGTTTTGTCGACGATCTTCTTGTCCTGCAATACGGCCTTCCCGCGTATTACAACGCCAAAAGCCCGGGGGACATGGTTGGAAAGCAATGCATTGCCCTCGCGCCCCACACTTCCGCAGGAATCATATGCCGAATTATCGGATTCACTCCCGTCCAGGCGCTGCTCGCCCACCCGTACTTGCACTGCGCCACTAGAAGAAATTGCGATGGGGACGAATTGGCCATAATGCTTTTGATGGACGGGCTGTTGAATTTCTCCAAGGAATTCCTCCCCCAAACGCGGGGCGGGCAAATGGACGCGCCGCTCGTACTCACCATCCTCCTAGACCCGAAGGAAGTGGATGACGAAGTGCACGCCATGGACCGGGCGTTCGCATACCCGCTTTCATTCTACCAAAGCACGCTTTCATTCGCAAGCCCGAGTGAAGTGCATATTCAAACCATTGGCGAAACCCTCGGCAAGCCCGAACAGTACGAAGGAATTGGCTTCACCCACCCCTCGGCGCCAGTGGACTCAACCATTCCAGTGCACTCGAGCTACGTCGCCCTGAAAACAATGCACCAGAAGGTGGAAGACGAGCTTTCGCTCATGATGCGCATCCGCGCAGTTGACGCCCAGGAAGCGGCCGAAAAAATAATCCTCTCGCACTTTTTCCCCGACCTCTACGGCAACCTTCGTTCGTTCTCGAAGCAAAAATTCCGCTGCGTCGAGTGCGGCGTGAAATACCGCCGTCCTCCGCTCAGTGGCAAATGCCGCGCGTGCGGAGGAAAGCTTTTGCTGACCATCCACAAGGCGGGAATAGAAAAATACCTGAGCGTGGCAAAGGAAATGACAGAGCGGTTCGATTTGCCGGAATACCTCAAGCAGAGGCTCATGCTTATCGAGCGGGAAATCAAGGAAGTTTTCCGCGAGGAAAAGGAAACGCAATTCTCCCTCGCAAAATTCGTGTGAAACGCCCTAGCGCTGGAGATGCTGCCGGAGTATTCTCCTGGCTTTTGCGCGTATTTGTGAAACGCGCGCTTCTGATATTCCACCCATTGCTCTCCCTGTCTCGGCCAGGGTTAGTCCTGCATGATGCGTCAGCAACAGGGCATACATATGATCCCTGTTGAGCAGGTCTTTCCGGTGCAAATCCAACATCCGTTCAAACACTCCCTGCGGTTTAGGCCTATTTTCTTCAACGGCCTCACCACCAGAACTCGCCAGGGCCTTTGCGTGCCGGGCCAACAATCTTTGCCGTCTAAAGTACGTTTGTATCGCATCCGACATAGCGCCAGATATTCTGCGTTGGGCAAACGCCGCTAAAGTCACTCCTCTTGTTTCATCATACCTCAAGGCAATAGACCTTAACCCGGCCATTGCTGCATCCTCCAAGATGTTTCGCGGAACTGAAGGCGAGCGACTTGCCCTCTTACTAGCTTCGGACAACGCCAGCGCCCGGTATTTTTCCACCAGCAGTTCGGCTTCACGCTCGCTCCTAGTTGCAGGTTTCTGGTTGGACCTCGTGCGGCTGAACGGGAGAAGCCCTAGTTTTCTGAGATCGTAAAGGATTCGCCCAAGGCTACTTTCTGGGATCTTGTGCTTTTTGACGAGTTCGTTGTAGATGGGCCTTCCCAAAGTCGGATCCCGGACATGTTGCAGGGCATCTTCTAAGATAGCTTTTTCTCTGGCCGTGAGGTTATGAACAGCTTTAGGCGGTTTCTCGAACGGCCGGGCAAGCGATTCCACGTGTTCAATTAGCTGCGCTGCACTCATTTCTTTCAAGTTGTAGGCTAATGGCTTGCGCTGAGACTTTCGGTAAATCTTGGATCGGCCTGCATCTCCTTCTTTTACCGCTTGCTTAAAGGTTATGCCAGTCTGGGCCTTGGCAAGTTCGCCCCAACTACCATAGTCTAAGAAGGGTTTGCCTTGCTTGCCTTTCCGGGCCTTGGTTAAACCGTGCACGAGGACGTATCGACGGCGATTGAATACTCCACGTCTTCTTTCATCGACTAAATCTTTCACTTGCTGAAGAAGGGCTTCATCTGAATATTTTCTCGGGGTAACCACTAGAACACATCTGCCGCGTAAAATAAAAACAGCAACGGGCGGGAAAAGTTCAAGTAGAGTATTTATATTTTTCCAAACTCCAGCGTATTCTATGCCTGAATTCATTATACGCCGCGAAAGCCAGATTTACGATGGCAGCATCCCTCGAAACACCCGCTTCGTGGTTTTTGAAGGAATTGCGCCAACTGCAAAAAGACTCCAAGCATTAAAGAAAAGACTGGGACAAATCGAGGCAGCAATAATTCCACAGCACCATGCTTCGTCAGTTGGGGCCAAAAGCAAGGAAATTGCGGAAAAAAACGGGCTGAAGCTTCACATTGAAGACGCCACGAAATACGAAGAATTTCTTGAGCGAAAATTTGCAGAATTTCGGAGGCAAGCGGAAGCGCTTGAAGACAAAACAAAAAGCGATGAACTGGAAAGAGCAATCGCATTGTTCAAAACCAATGCAACCCATCGCGAAAAAGTTTTGCTTGCAACAGCATTCCAACTCGGAAGCAACACGAAATATAACGATCTTCTTGTTCCAGATTCTCAAAAACGAGAAAAAGAAGTTGGATTTGCTATTGGTTCCATCAATTTTGTTGCAAGGCTAGACTTGAGGAAACTGTTTGAAGCATCCGTAAAAAAAGGGAATGAAAATTTAGTCTCAAGCAGGGCGTTCCAGTTATCGGTTGGATATTTAGGGCCGGAACATTCGCTTAGCCATCACGATGCGGATCACTTATTACGACCAATTTATTTGGGAAAAACTTTGGCAAACGTAAGTTTTTTCAACAATAAGGATGGAGAAAAAAGTGAATTGTCGATTGCACAAGTTCAAGGGGTGGAAGGCTTTAACATATTCGGGAGAGGTGTAGTAAGCCCAGAAATGGAAGAGCATAAGAAAAACATTAACTGGAAGCGGCTGAGTTTCAGTTTAATGGAAGTGCTTGCGGCAGCTGCTGGAAGGCCGACAATTTCTAGTATCGGCGCTGCCACCGCAACAGCATGGGGAAACATTCAAATGGATGCGGCAAAACAAATCTATGATTTTCCAGAAAGGTTAAAATGGAAAGGCCACCCTTCAAGAGACTATCCACAGCACGTTGGAAGTTGGACTAAAGAACCTGACAGGAAAGAACTTTTGAAAAAATACGGAAGAGAACTGAAGCCCTAGATTATCTTTGCGCTATCTCTTCAGGGGTTGCGGTTTCAACGTATTTTCTGGCTTCCTTGCGCAAGAGCCAGTCGCTGGAAACCAGCACGGCATTCAAATCAACGGCAGTCTTGATTACAGGCAAGTCGGATTTGAGCTTGTCGGGCAAAACGAGTTTCTTGAATTCCCTTACTTGCGGGGTAGGCAAAATATGCAACCGCTGCCTAGCCGCATCAATCGCAATGCCTATTTTATCTGGCGAAAAGCCGCCTTCACTTCCGAGAAACCAGCGCAATTCCTTCAAGCAATATTCATTAGAATAGTTGTTTTCACTCTTTTGCTCAACAAGTTTGAAAGAGGCGATAGATTTTCTAGTAGCCCATCCGATTAAAACAGTGGTGTCGAGTACCAGTCTTTTTTCAAAATCCACTAAACGTCTTCGGGGTATTCAGACTTATATAGTTGACGGCCGATTCGTCTGGAGGCTTCAACGATTTTCTTGCGCGTCAATTTCTTGGATTTTGCCCAGGCGGCGATTTCCTTCAAAACCGCTTCTTCCACGACAAATGCTTTTTTAAGCATAATCCCGTTATTCTCCGCTTCAATACTGAGAACCGAGCCTTCGCTAATACCAAACTTTCTCCGAAGTTCAGCAGGCAAAGTGACCTGCCCGTGAACATTGACGCTAGCCGAAACCATTCAAAGCACAATAAAGTATTAAATTAATACTTTATTAATTGCTATGGCGAGATGCTAGATTATCTTCAGTTCCTTCCCGATTTTCTCGAACGCAGCCAAGGCGAAATCCAAGTCTTCCTTCGAAAGGCCGGAGTTCATCATCGTGCGGATGCGCGCCTTGTCCTTCGCCACCATAGGAAAGATGATGGGAAGGGCGAAAACTCCTTCCTCGAAAAGCCTCTCGCTCAAGCGCTTTGCTTTTGCAGATTCTCCCACCATAACTGGCGTAATGGGCGTTTCGCTTACGCCGGTATCAAAACCCATTTGCTGCAATTGCTGCTTGAAGTATTTCGTGTTCTCCCAAAGCTTCTGCACGTGCTGCGGTTCCGTTTCCAAAACCTCCAACGCTGCAATGCAAGCTGCAACAGTTGCCGGGGGTGCCGAACCGCTCAAAAGCCAAGTGCGGCTTTTGTTCAAAGCAAAATTAACCAAATCACGACTTCCTGCAATGCTGCCCCCAACCACTCCAAAAGCTTTTGAGAAAGTGCCCATTTCAACATGCACTTTGCCCTCTAAATGAAAGTGGGAAACTATGCCCCTTCCGCATTCACCCAAAACGCCGTCTCCGTGGGCATCGTCGACAAAGACCATTGCACCGTGCTCGTCCGCAAGCTTCTGTATCGCATCAAGGGGAGCAATATCCCCATCCATGCTAAAAACACCATCAGTGATAATTAGGATTCTTCTTGGCGGAGCCGGCCTTGCGTCAGCCTCCCGCAAAACCCGCTCTAAATCGGCAACGTCACGGTGCTTGAAAACCGCCCGCTCGGCCTTAGTCAAACGAACTCCGTCAATTATGGAGCCGTGGTTCAGCTCGTCGCTTACAATCAAATCGCCTTCGCCCGCAAGCGCTGGAATCAAACCTGCGTTGGCCGCAAAGCCGGTCTGGTAGTAAAGAGAAGCCTCAACGCCCTTGAACGAAGCGATTTTTTCCTCCAACTGTGAGTGCAAATCCATTGTACCGGCAATTGCACGCACACTGCCGCTCCCAGCACCATGGGTTTCTATTGCCTCGATTGCAGCCTGCTTGAGCTTCGGGTGGTTAGACAAATTCAGGTAGTTGTTAGAGCAAAGCATCAAAACTGGTTTCCCATCAACAACCGCATGCGGCTGGGAAGCTCCTTGCAAAACGCGAATGCGCCAGTTCAAACTCTGCGCGACAAGCGAATCATACTCCTGCTTCAAAAACGCAGTAGGATTTCTCTCGACCAAAAAAATCACCTTTGAAATATTTCCAACTAAAGGATATAGAAACAAATGAAGGCAAGAAAATTAAAACACTCGCGGCAACGACAATCGGCGAACACTATTCGGTTTTTATTCGTTTCTTGCACAAATGATTTAATCAAAATAGAGGCAATCGAAACATTGAATTGAAAAGGGTGAGAGGTTAGTGAAAAAAATACTGGTTACAGGCGCGTTTGGGCAAATCGGTTCTGAGTTAGTTCCGGCGTTGAGGAGCAGGCACGGCAAGGAAAACGTGATTGCAGCTGACGTAAGGCCTCCGAGCGAAGAGCAGAAAAGCCACGGACCCACGGAAGTTTTGGACGTAACGAAAACGGCGGATTTGGAGAGAGCGATTAGTGCCCATTCCGTCGACACAATATACCACCTAGCCGGCTTGATTTCCGCGGGAAGCGAAAAAAACCCCGAGCTCGGATGGCAGGTTAACATGGTCGGCTTGAAAAACGTCCTCGACGTGTGCGTCAAGCACAAAATAAGGCTCTTCTGGCCAAGCTCAATAGCGGTATTCGGCCCGAACACTCCGAAAAAAATGACGCCGCAACATACGGTAATCGAGCCCACGACAATCTACGGCGTGGCGAAGATCGCCGGCGAATTGCTATGCCAATATTACTACAAGAGGTACGGCCTCGATGTCAGGAGCGTCAGGTATCCCGGCATAATCCAATGGAAAACCGACCCGGCGGACGGAACCACGGAATACTCCATCGCAATGTTTTACGAAGGGCTCAAGACAGGGAAATATCAGTGTTTCCTGCGCGAAGATTCAGCGCTCCCGATGATGTACATAGACGACGCCATAAAGGCCACCCTGGACTTGATGGACGCGCCCTCAGAAAAACTAACCATAAGGATGAGCTACAACCTTGCCGCAGTAACCTTTACTCCGAAAGAGTTGGCGGACGAGCTAAAGAAGCACATTCCCAACCTCTCGGTCACTTACGCTCCAGACTTCCACCAGCCGATTGCAGACTCTTGGCCCCAGTCAATAGACGATTCCCAGGCTAGGGAAGACTGGAACTGGAAGCACAAGTACGGCCTGGCCGAAATGACTGAAATAATGTTCAAGAACCTGAGCAAAAAACTCGGCATGGCCTGAACGCAGAACGCGTAAAACCGACCCAAAGTTTTTATATGGGATTCCACATAAAAAATATGTGGTTGGAATGCCAAATATGACGTTTTCTGTTACTGACGAGTTCAAGCAAAGGATGGACGAGCATAAGCACATCAGATGGTCTAGTGCAGTCAGGGCAATGATTGAAAGACAACTTGACGAATTTGAAGAATTTGAGTCACTGGTTCAAAAGAGCCGCATTACCCAGAAGGATATTGACGACATTTCAAGAAAAGTACGCAAGGCAGCAGCCAAGCATTTTAGGGAGTTGCTCAATGAAACTAGTCATTGACGCAAACATTCTTTTTGCGGCTTTGATAAAGGAAGGCTTGACGAAAAGACTGGTTTTCAGCCCCGAGCTTTGCCTCTATTCACCAGGGTTCATAATCGAGGAATTCGTTAAGCATAAGGAAATGCTATTCTTAAAATACGGTGGAGGCCAGATTGAATTTGACCGCACGCTTGAACTGCTGCTCAAGCAAATCATTATTGTCGGAGAGGGGGAACTGTGCCCGTTCTTACAAGCAGCAAAGACCCTTTTGACTGACGAACAGGACGCAGCTTACTTGGCCTGCGCGTTGTACGTCGGCTGCGGCATCTGGAGCAACGACAAGGAATTCAAAAAGCAACGCCGTATTCCGGTCAAAACAACTGAAGAGCTAGTGAAAGAAGTCGGACTATTGTAAAGTCTTTTTCAATTCTTCTGCCAGTGATTTAATCACAACGCGCTTCTGCTCTCCCGAATCCCTGAAGCGAATAGTGCAGTCGCCTTTCTCAAGAGAATCGTAGTCTATCGTGATGCAGAAGGGCGTTCCGACTTCATCCATGCGGGCGTAGCGCTTTCCAATGCTCCCGCTTTCATCGTATTCAACGGCGAACCCTTCGTTTCTCAACATTCCAAAAACTTCCCTTGCTTTCACGTCCAATCCATCCTTTCCCATTAGAGGGAATACGGCACAATCAAGAGGGGCAACAGCCCGGCCGAGCTTGAGCATAGTCTTGTCTTTCTCCTCGTGATAGGCGTCAACTAGAAGCGTGAAGAACAGGCGGTCCAAGCCGAACGAAGGCTCTATCACGCAGGGAAGGACTTTTTGTTTTGTTTCGTCATCGAAAATGCTCAAGTCCTTGCCAGAATGCTTTTGGTGCTGCTGCAAGTCGAAATCACCGCGGTCGGCAATGCCCACAAGCTCTTTCCAGCCCCACTCGGGATAATCGTACTCGAAATCCCACGTTTCCTTCGAATAGTGCGAAAGCTCGGTTGAAACGTGCTGGCGGATGCGCAAGTGCTCGCCGCGCAATCCAACTTGCTCAAGGAAAAACAAGGCCTCGCCAATCCAATAGCCAATCCAATCGCTTGAAATGACTTTTTCCTTCAAAAGTTGTTCTAAGGTTTTTTCAATCATCTTGTGCTCTTTGTCCTCCTGCGCTTTGGCAGTGAGAACTTTGATTTTCAAGTGAAGTCGAGACTTTTCAAAGGCAGGCGATTTTGAAGGGTGGAGGAAATACTCGATTTCCATCTGCTCGAACTCCCGCGCGCGGAACAGGAAGTTGCGCGGCGAAATCTCGTTGCGAAAAGCCTTTCCGCGCTGGGCAATACCGAACGGAAGCTTCTTGCGCGCGAAACCAGCGATAGTTTTGAAATCAGTAAAAATAGTTTGGGCAGTCTCAGGGCGGAGGAAAACGGCGTTAGCATCGCTTTCAACCGCACCAACGTGGGTCTTGAACATCAAGTTGAATTTCTTGGCTTCGGCCAATTCACCCTTGCACTTTTCGCACTTGAGCTTGTGCTCTGCAATAAGGGCGCCCAAGGTTTTCTCATCAAGCCCTTCCACTTCAAGCTTCAGCTCGTCTTTCACAAGCTGGTCCGCACGGTAACGGGATTTGCACTTTTTGCATTCGACAAGCGGGTCGGTAAAGCTTTCAAGATGGCCGCTGGCCTGCCATACTTTCTGCGACGAAACGATAGAACCATCGAGGCCGACCATGTCCTCGCGGCCGCGCACGAAAAAGTTCCACCATGCGGCAGCAATGCGGTTTTTCACTTCAACCCCGTAGTGCGCATAGTCAAAAAAACCGCCGAGCGGCGAGTAGATTTCAGAATTGGCGAAAACCAAGCCCCTGCGGGCGCACAGGTTGATGATCTTGTCTATTTTAGACTCCGTTTTCTCCATTTTACACCAGCATGGTAATTAACTGCAAAACGCGTTTTGCACGCTGCGAAGGCTCGTGCCTGAGCACTCGCAACTTGGCAAACTACGATTCAACCTATAAACGATTGGGGTAGTTTGCTATAAAAACAACGTTCTACTATTTTAGTTAGGCGAGTTTTAAAACGGTTCATTTTGCCAGCCAAGCTTAAAGGTGATTCTTTTGAAGGCACTGGAAACAAGGAAAAAGTTTTTGGAGAAAGCCAAAAAGCAGACGCAAGAGGCGCTGTCGCGCAAGGACGCGCTCATAATCCAAGCCGTACGCTCTTTGGACGACTTTGACGACGTCAAGGCCTTGCTGCAACAGCGCATTGCTGAATGGTTTAAAATCAACTTTCCCGACTTGAGGGCAAACGACGAGCTTATCGCAAGAATAGCCGCCGAGTTCGGCGGGAAGGAAAACTTCAGCGAGAAAAAACTGGCCGAAATTGTTGGCGAACCGAAGGCAGAGGCCATAATGCGAGTGAAGGGCGAGAGCTTCGGCGCCGCTTTTGACAAGGCCGATTCCCACGCGATGCAAACGCTCGGAAAGCAGATAGTCGGGCTGATGGAAGCTAGAAAGGAAACACAGGAGTACGTTACAAGCCTCGTTGAAAAGGAACTGAAGAACGTCGCTTACCTGACCGACCCGATTCTTGCAGCAAGGCTCCTTTCCCTCGCGGGTTCAATCGAGAACCTTGCCGAAATGCCCGCCTCGACAATCCAAGTCATCGGCGCGGAAAACTCGCTATTCAAGCACTTGCGCCAACACACCGCACCGCCCAAGCACGGCGTGATATTCCAGCACCCTGCAATCAACGGCGCACCACTAGAACAGAGGGGAAGAATCGCAAGGGCGCTTGCGGCAAAGATTTCGATTGCAGCCAGGGCGGATTATTACACTGGCAACTTTATCGCAGAAAAGCTCAAGGAACAGTTTGAAAAGCGTTTGACGCAAGTTCACGAAGCGCCCATTAAACCGAGGAAGCCTTCGATGATTAGGAATGACTTCCGCGATAGGGAGAGAAGGCCAGACCACGGAGGAGGCTTTTCAGAGAAAAGACCACCCTTCAGGCCTAGAGGCGAGGGTGATTTCCGCCCAAGACGCGAAGGAGACTTCCGTGAAAGAGACAGGAGACCAAACTTTTCAGAAGGCAGACCGCCGTTCAAGCCAAGAGGCGAAGGGAATTTCCGCCCTAGAGACAGTGGCGATTTTCGCGATAGGGAAAGGAGACCAACCCAAGGCGGTTTTCCAGAAAGAAGGCCGAACTTCTCAGAAGGCAGACCGCCCTTCAAGCCAAGAGACCAGGGCGTTCAACCAAGACGCGAAGGCGACTTCCGGCCTCGCCCAAAGCCAGAGTTCAGGCAAGAGCAAGGCGATCCCAGGCCAAGCGGCGAATCCAAACCCAGCGGTGGCTTTAGGCCCAAGTGGAGCGGCGGGAACAAGGGCAAAGGCAAATTCCGCAAAAACCGCCATTAAAACGAAAAGGCGGTTCTCTTGAGCGGGAAGATTAAAGTCGTTTCCTTCGACTTTGACGGCACCCTTGTGACCCTAGAACTTGAAGAACAGTTTTGGGACCAGGAAATCCCACGGCTTTACGCCCAGCAGCATAACACCAGCTTAGCAAAAGCCAGGCTAGTTTGGGCTGAAGAACTAAACAAGGTTAGCGGAGAGAAGCTCGAGTGGTTTGACGCCAAGTGGTGGTTCGACCGGCTTGGATTAAAGCAAGACCATAGGAAGGAATTGCGCGACTTGAAGCATTTGGTAAAAGAATATCCTGAAGCGCGGGGCGTCCTGAAAAAGCTTAGAAAGAAAGGATTCAAAATCGTGATTTTCTCAAATGCGCATAGGGATTTTCTCGACCTCAAGCTTGAAGTAACCGGACTTGCAAAGCATTTCGATGAAATTTACTCGCTTACGAGCGACTTCAAGGAGTTGAAAAGCAAGCGATTATTCAAATGGCTTGCGCGCAAGATGAAAGTCAAGCCTTCGCAAATAATACACGTTGGAGACTTGTACGACGATGACGTCTTAACACCTGCAAAGGCAGGAGTGCTAACGGTATTCCTAGACAGGAGCGGCAAGAGCAGGCGGAAGGCGGAGAGGACCGCAAGGAATCTAAACGAGTTTTACGAAATCGTATTGCAAGAGGATGGAAGGAAATGAAGGAAATTTTCAAAGGAGTTTTCCAGGAAGGCCCGCGGCTTTACACGCGAAACCTCGTGAAAGGCTTCAAGGTGCATGGGGAAAAGCTCGTGCAAAAGGAAGGCATAGAGTATCGCGAGTGGAACCCGTTCCAAAGCAAACTAGGCTCGGCAATATCGCTAGGCATCAAGGAATTCCCTTTTGCCCAAGGCACTAAAGTCCTTTACTTAGGCGCTGCCCATGGCGTGACTCCAAGCTTTGTTTCAGACATCGTTGGAAAGAAGGGCGAGGTTTACTGCATTGAAATCGCGCCCATCGCCATGCGTGACCTCATCCGAGTTTGCGAACAGCGGGACAACATGATTCCAATCCTCGCCGACGCGCGGCATCCTGAGGAATACGCTGAAGTGGGAAAAGTGGACGTGGTTTTTGAAGACGTTGCAGACCCGCAGCAGGCTGAAATCCTCATTGAAAACGCGCGTTTTCTCGCCAAAGGCGGCTTTGCATTAATCGCAATAAAGTCAAGGGCAATAGATTCGGTCCAAAAACCCACGAAAGTCTATCAAACCATTAAAGAAAAACTGTCAGGCACTTTTGACACCGAGCAGGAAATAGTTTTGGACAAGTTCGAGAAAGACCACTTGTTTTTAGTCTTGAGGAAAAAATAGAATGGCACACTAAAGTTGAAACCGCAATCAGCCAAGGCTAGAAAAAACTTTTAAGCCTCAACCGCCAAATTATAGTATGGATACTA
>DUGE01000022.1 GCA_013331595.1 Microcaldota archaeon
CGCGAAAACCGGCAGGAAAGAAAAAATCACTTTTTAGGGCTGTTGGGCGACGTTAGAAAAAACAAGCCTCCTACCAGCACGTCTGCCGCCACATCAACCGCACGGACCAAGAGCATTGCACCGGCAGCCTGGAAGGCGTTGAAGCCAAGCAAGCTTGAAAGCAAGACTATCCCACCGCCTTCCTGCACGCCAAAGCCCGCAACTGAAAGTGGGATGAAAGACAATGCGGTGAGCAAGGCGCTCAAAACCGTTGCCTGCACGGCAAACAAATTCAAGCCCAGCGCCTGGAAGACGAAAACCCATTCAGCGCCACGCGCCACTGCGCCTGCAAAACTAAAGCCTATTGACAAGAGCAACTGATTGGTCGAAGTTTTTTGCTTGAAAACCGACTGGTAGGCGCCTTCAAGCCTCTTGCCGTAGTACGGAAATTTGGATATCATTGAGGCAAAAGATTTCGACTTGAAAAACAACAGGGCAAAAGCAATAATGGAGGCAGCAACTACGAAAACGCCCGCCTGGCCGAAGTCACTGGAGAAAAGCCATATTGCCGCTAAAGCGAGCAAGCCCCTTACTAGGAAATCCGACGCGAAAGAAACGCCCATGAGCTTTGCCGCCTTTCCGCCGGGCATTCCTCTCTTGCGCAAGTCAAAAATGAAGAGGGAATAGCCAACCCTGCCTGGCGTGGCGTCGCTGGCAAGCATGGCCCGCATGTGCAGGCGGAAATAATCAAGAACAGTGAACTTTGGCGAGTGGAGCATCTTGTAGCGCAAGGCGGAAATAAAGTGCGTCAGCAAATAGAAGAAAGCAGCAAAGGCCACGAAAAGCAGGTTGGCGTTGGCCAAAACTTTTTCCAGCGCACCAAAATCAATTGACGAGGATATCACTAGCAAGAGTACCATCGCCAGGACAACGTTGAAGGCAAGAAANNAACTTTACGGAATGAAGAACTCCAAATGCGAAAGAAACAGCCTTTGAAAACCATGAAGTCTAAAGGCACATTACAGTCTAGCGATTACCCTGCAGGGTGCGCCGTCGCCCCCGCGGATTTTCAAGGGCAGGATAAAGCACTCAAACCTCTTTCCCGCAAGGGGTTTCAGGTTGACGAGGTTTTCGACAATGAGAATGTTGCTGCCCAGCAGTATCTTGTGTATGCTGAAAGGCTCGCTATCCGGACTCCAGGAGTCCAAGCCGACGATTTTAACTTTCTTTTCAACAAGCAATTCCGCCGTGCGCCTCGACAAAACAGGATAATCCCGGTACAATTGCGAAAGCGGCTGTTCGGTTTTGCCGGTATAAAAGAAAACCATGTCGTTTGCCTTCACATCTTCAAGCGGCGATTCAATGGTTTTTTGCCCGAAAACGTCTAGGGAAATAGCCTCGCCAATAAAGTGTTCAATGGGAAAATCGCTGAGGCTCTTTCCCCCGTCAATCATGTGAAGCGGAACGTCAATGTGCGTGGAAAAATGGGAATTGAACGAAAGGCGTTTTTCATTCCAGCCGTCTTTTGCCACAGTTGCAGCCTGGAGTATTTCCTGCTTTGGGCTGCCGGGGAAAAACGGCGTTTCATCGTCAATGTCCATGGACAGGTCGAAAATTTTCAACTAACCACCCTTCAAGCTTCAACGTCAATCTTTTGGTAATCGTCAATTTCGTTTTGCGATATTGAACAGCCGGCATAGCGTAATGCATAGATGGCCGCGTGGAAAACTTCGTTCGCGTCCCTGCCGTATCCGCTGAAAAACCCGTTTTGCGCTGCGAAAGCCAAAAGCTCCGTCGAGCGTATTGCGGTGACGGCGTAAGACTTCTTGAATTCAGCCAGCGCCTTCTCGTCTCCCACGACCTGCTTGTGCTCTGCCTGCATCACGTAATACAGCTTTTTCGGGTCTTCAAGAAGAAGGCGCGTTGTTTTCTCGTCGATAAGCAAAGCCTGCGCCTGCAGTGGTTTAACTAAGGCAAGGCACTCGGCCTCGCCACTTTGAAGCAGGGAAAGCGGCTTGCTGGAACGGAACAGGCTATTCGCTTTCGAGAGTATTTTTTGCGAATCGGGAAAAAGCGTTTTCGTTGAAGCGACTCGCAAGACCTTTTCGTTAAGCAAGTGCTTCAGCCGCGCTGCTGAAAAGCTGAACCGGCCGTACTTGCTCGGCCGTTCAACTATCTCGTTTTCCACGGAAGGCGGAATGACGAAGTCCACGTCGAACTTGTGCTTCAAAAACCCCAGCGCGCCGAGGCTGCAGCTTTCCGCAAGGGAAATCAAACTGCTGCTGTCGCACACTATTGTTTTCATGGTAGAATCACGCCCAAACATCAAGAGAAAATCTTTTTTGTTTCCTGCAACCTTTGAGCCACGCTCTTGGTCACATACTTGTCAGGCATTTTGGTTGAAGAAATGTAAGACGCAAGCTCTTGCTTTTCAGAGCCGCTTATCTCCACCGCAGCACCCAGTGAAGCGCCCTTGGCGTAAATTTCCGCGCCAGCCTTAAGCCTCGCTTTTTCAATGACGCCGAATGCGAAACGGCCCAAATCTTCTCCCAGGGTTTGAATCAGCTTGACGGAATCGCGGATGCGCGCGAAGCCAGCTTTGTCTTTTCCTGCGGAAAAGTCTTCAATGGCTTTGCTAAGCAGGTAAAGGAGGTTTTTGCGGAAGTCCTTCCAGTCCGGATTATCCACCACATAAGGCTTTTCCAGGAACTTCGCGCAGGCATAGGCTACAATGCTCAAGTCAATGTTTTCCTCCTGGTGGTCTTCGAAAGCCCCGTCGGCAAAAACTGCGGAAAGCCTCTTGAGCGCAGTAATGTCGCTCTTCTCGAACGACGCCTTCAGTAAAAGCAGCTGTTTCTTGAAATCCATTTTAAACAAATCCTATTTCATTCTAAGCCATTTGAAGGTTCTGTTAATCCTATTCCTAACGTCAAGCGAGACCTGGTTTCTTAGTTCAGGAATTGTATGCGTCTTTGTAGTTTGATAAGGAACAGAATTAGTCAAAAGCACCCTAGCCACCTGCCTGTACCTGCTTTTTGGGACTAATTCAGGGGGAAAAGCCTTAACTGCATCCAAAACGCAGTGAGTTGAAGTTTCCCCGTAAAAATTAACCTTAATTTTGCTTCGGTCATAGCCAAGTGCTTCAACCCGCTGGGCAAGGGTCGCATAAGTATCTAGTTCAGACCGCTGAAACACGAGAACCCGCTTTTCGCCAAGCTTTTGTTTCGCATACCGGACAAGGTCACCT
>DUGE01000016.1:0-196 GCA_013331595.1 Microcaldota archaeon
AAAAGTTAGCGCCTTGCTCGACGGACTAGGCGTAACCGTCCCTTCATACTCTGCTTTAGCGAA
Organism: Microcaldota archaeon; assembly: GCA_013331595.1. The sequence continues at coordinate 64 of DUGE01000016.1, forward strand.
AATGGCCAGGCGCATTCCACTCAAACTGTGGAATGCGTTGTTTGCCGCGACCGTAAACTTCAAGACAACTCTCATAGCGGCTATAGATGGCACGTACTTCTCACGCCATAACGCTTCTTTCCATTACTTGAAG
>DUGE01000016.1:301-7722 GCA_013331595.1 Microcaldota archaeon
TAAGGCGGAGTTGTCGTTGAGGTTTGTCAACGACAACCTCAACCTATTGAAAGCATTAACCCGACTTTTTCAACACAGCCGGTTTAGAGAATGAAATGCAACGCTTTCTTCGTCCACTGCACCGGCGGTTAGAAATCCCACGCGTTTAGGATGGGTAATATAAACGGCGTAAACGCAATTTTTTTTATGGCTTCAGAAAACTTCCAGCGACCGTTAAGAAAAGCGCTTCAAGGAATCCGACCTCAAACAATTCCAAAAGAGGAAGAAATTCTTGCGAGTCAAAGCTTATTTAGTTTATCGCGAATGCCGCAAGAAAGGCTTAGACGGTTTTTATTTTCGTTAAACCCGCGCGTGCCAGGAAAGTTAGGCGGTTTTACAGACCGTGTGGCTTTTGTTTCAAACATGGCGAGCTATCACGCAGACGTTGTCAATTTTCTTAAACGCTACGGGCATTTATACACGGCTGGAGATTTTGAAAAGTTTTACGATGAAAGGCGCAAGTTTTTTAGCGGCTACCGTTCCGAACTAAGCCCTTACATTGGTTCGCCTTTCAGAACCGTAGTTCGCAAAATAGGTAGAGGCGTTCGTGCTGGTTCTTTTGAAGTATTTGCGCCAATGGCGGCTCAAGTCGCGCAAAGCTTGCTAGAAGTCCTCGCGCCAGATTTCGAAAAAATGCATAAAGCGGAATTTAAGGTTAAGTCGGACCGTGTTACTGACTTTATTTTTGGAGAACAACTTCAGGCATTAAAAAATCCAGACGAACGCTTACGGCTGTTAAGGCGAATTGCTTTAGATGCATCTGATTTAAGCGAGCAGTTTCGGCAACAGCATCTTTTTTTGGCAAAATTAGTGACTCACGAAGCCATTAGAAGCCGCTGGGTTCGACGCTCGCAAAAGCGTTCTTTTTACGGTTTACCTGAAGCGAGAAGTGCTGACGTTGAAGATAAAATTAAATCACTTCTCGAAAGCGTGAAAGGAAGAGCTTTAGTTTCAACCCACAAAATCGAGCAGGAAGATACGACGTGGGACAAACCACAGTCTTTTTTAGTTCAAAAAAACTTGACCGTGCGATTGCGTAAAGGCCGGGATGAAGAAGGTACGCAAGACTACCTTTTAATTCGACAAAGATTTCCGCGAGGACGACTTTCCTTTTACTTGCGCGCTATGCGACGCAAAGGATGGTACGGAACGCATTCTACTTTTGTTAGTAGCGAGATAGATGTTCCCCTACCGGCTTCTGGTAGAATTCCGCAAGAAAAACTTGAGGAGTTGAAAGACTTGCTTTTCTTAATGGAAATTCCCGTTTCTCCAACTACAGTCACTTGGACTCGGGAGGGAGTCGAAAAACTATTTGCAGATCATGGCTATGCTCCTCAAACTTCCTATAAGCGGAGTAGGACGATTTTCGATGCTAACGGAAAGTATCAAGTTTATTTAGATAGAAATGTCCATTTTAAAGCTCCTGGTGCAGGAGACTGGACTTCGTTTGGTCATTCTCTTCGCGTTCAAACGCCAGTAAACGGAGGATCGTTAGATAAAAGATTGAGGAAAGAGTTAGGCCGAATTGGTTTGAGACCACAAAAAAGCGGGCCTTTTGAAGCATCGCGTGCAAAAATATAGATTTCGAATCAAAAAATGATTATTGATGAAGCCATTAGCATTCTTCGTTCACAGCACTGGCGGCTCGCCGCAGGAGACTTTCTACCCTTGGCTCAAGCGCGAGCTTGAAAAGCTGGATTTCAAGGTTGATGCCCCGCAATTTCCTATGCCTGAGTACCAGACGCTCGACAATTGGATGGATGTTGCCAGGCCGTTCTTCAAAAATTTTGATGAAACCACGATTATGTTAGGGCGGAGCGTTGGCTGCCCGATGGTTTTGAGGATTCTTGAGGCCGTTGATGTGAAAATAAATGCGGCGTTCTTAGTTGCAAGTTTTTCCTCAGGGCCTTTCACTCCCGATTTCCAGCCTGTGCTTAAAACTTTCGTTGAAAAACCTTGGGCCTGGGCTAAAATACGGGGGAACGCAAAACGCTTTTTCGTTTACCACTCGGACAACGACCCTTACCTGCCTTTGGAGAAAGGTGAGGAAGTTGCGAGGAACCTTAAAACGGATTTGACGCTCGTGAAAGGCGCCGGGCACTTCGGCTTGAACGGCGGCTTCACGCAATTCCCGCTCCTGCTTAAAGACGTGAAAAGCGTTCTCTGATGTTTTTTTAACAAAACCGTGCTTGGCGAGAACCGGTTTTGCTTTTTAAGGAAAAGGCTAGGATTCGCTGTTTCTATTCTCTATGTTCCGCTAAATATGCTTTCAGCCGAGGAACAAACTTTTGCCGAAGGTCGTATGTTGGTGACTGATGGTTGCCTCTGTATTTTTCTTCAACTATGCCTGCTTCAATTCCCTCTTCTAAGGCATTCGACATTTCGTCATCAGACGTTATAATTGGAAGGCCCCGTTCTGAACTTGGTCTCAACACATGTTTACCTAATTTTACTACATTTTCATGACTAATCATTCCAGCTTTAACCATTTCTTCTATAACTCTTGGCATCTTATCCCCCCTAAATTATTAGGGGGGGGGGGGTTACGTTTTAAAGTTTTTGCTTTATCGGATTTTGAATGTTTCAATTCAGCAGGATAAATTGCTTCATCAATTGAAAAGCTTTTCCACGAGTTTCGGGATTTCACTTGGTTTGCGTGCAATTGCGCTGGGCTTTGTTTTCCTCACGCGTGCGGGCGCATACCAGCCGTAAGTCACGCCGATTGTTTTCGTGCGATTTGCTTTTCCTGCTTTTATGTCGCTCTCCGTATCGCCAATCATCACCGTTTCGCTTGGCTTGGCGTCGAAAGAGTTCATGATTTTCCCAAGAGCCTGGGCTTTGTTGCTCTTGCGCGTCAAGCCCACTATTTTCTTGAAAAACTTTTTCAATCCCGCCTTGCGCAAACCGTAAAGCAAAAACTCCTTGTGAGTGGTTGAAAGAAGAGCAAGGTCATAATCTCTGGCCAAGGTTTTTACCATGCCTTGAATGCCTGGAAAAAACTTCAGGCCCTTGAAGTCAAGATGCTTCCAATATTCGCGGACGACGGCCTGCAACTGGCTTTTCTTGAAGCCGGCTTTCAAATAGTTTTGCTCCCACCTTGAATCATATTTTTCCTTCCATTGCCTTTTGGTTTTCAGTGGAAAATTTCTTCCGAAAATTGCAAAGTTATCGATGTAGGCGTTGCGGTGTTCCCTCCAAGAGTCGGCAATGACGCCATCGAAATCGAAGACAACCAGTTTTTTTTCCACAAGACCACGCTGTTGGTTTACTGCAAAGGGTTTTTTTAATTGCTCACTCAATTAATNNTCTCAAGCCGGTAACACGGGTTCGAAGACATCCCTTTTCTTTTGCGAAAAGAAAAGGTCTGTCAACCCCAAAAGAAAACGGTTGACCTCCTCTTACGTTGCAAAACAAGGGAATGCCGGAAATCCCGTTTGGAGCACTTGTTTTTATATCCGCATTTGCTATAGTTGTTATAGCTATTTTTTGTAGTGTTCTATTATGGAATTGAAATTCAAGGAACCCATTTCGAAAGCTTTGCACGAACTGGGCTTCACTAAACTCACTGAAGTGCAAGCGCAGGCCATTCCCCTTGCAATGCAAGGCGAAGACCTCATAGTGCAATCGCGAACCGGAACTGGAAAAACCGCGGCATTTGCCCTGCCTATTCTAGAAGCAACTTGGCAAAAGTCCCAAGTGCAAACCCTCGTCCTAACGCCTACGCGCGAGCTTGCCCTGCAAGTTGCAACCGATTTCAAGCACCTCGGCAAATACACTAATGCCCGCATGCTAGTTGCTTACGGCGGGACTGGAATCGACCGCCAGCTTGACATGCTCCGGAGCGGGGTGCAAATCGTCGTGGGCACGCCAGGCCGCATTCTCGATTTGCTCGAGCGTAGGGCTCTAGACTTGTCGCACATCCAATTTCTCGTTCTTGATGAGGCTGACATCATGCTTGCCATGGGCTTCAGCCGAGACGTTGAGAAAATCATTTCATACACCAATGAAAAGCGCCAGATAATGCTTTTCTGCGTCGACCTGCCTGACGAGATTGTTTCGCTCACCAAGCGCTATTTGAACTATCCGAATCACGTGAAACTCGTTTCAGACGACATCAGCGCAGCTTCGGTAAAACAGTATTTTTACGAAGTGCCGCCTGGAAGGAAGCTCGGGTTGCTGTTGCATTTGTTCAAGCAGCTGCAGCCGAAGAAGACCTTGATTTTCTGCCGCACCAAGCGTTCTGTCCAACAGCTAGCGCGGCAGCTTACGCACAACGGCATTCCAGCAGAGGGATTGCAGGGCAATCTCACTCAAGCCCAGCGCACGCGCATAATGCTGGACTTCAAGTCTTCCCATGGAACTACCGTTCTTGTTGCAACAGACATTGCCGCGCGAGGCATTCACGTCGAGGCTATTTCGCACGTTTTCAATTACGAATTGCCTTACGACATTAACAATTACGTGCACCGAGTGGGCCGCACCGGCCGCATGAGTGCAAGCGGCGAGGCCATTGCATTGTGCTATCCTGACGAAATGGGCACCCTCGGGCAAATCGAGAGGCTCATTGGCAAGCAACTTGTGGAAAAGCCTTTTCCTGAAGGAATCGAAGCTCCAAAATCCCTTCCATATTTACCTCGTGGTGAAGACCGGGGTTCCGGCGGCCGTCCAGGCGGTTTCAGGCCGCGAGGCGGTAGTGGAGGCCCAAGGCGCGGAGGATTTTCCCCAGGCTTTTCACGCCGCACGCCTTCCGATGGTGACAGCCGTTTCGGCTCCAGGCCGCGCAGGCCTTCCAGCCACGGCCCGAGAAGGTAAGGCCGGGAAACGCGATTTTTTATACTCTTTTTCTTTAAAGCCTTTCAGAACTTCCGTGAATTACAAAGCGCATTTGCTCATCGGCCTTAGTGCGAATGCCCTAGCCTTCGCTCTCGCTGCAGGTTTGCACTTGTTTTCCTTGAATGCCGTTGCTGCCAATCCTGTTCTTGTTGCTGGAATAATTCTTGCCGCGGTTGTTTTTTCAATCCTTCCGGACATCGATTCTTCCAAGTCTGTTGCAAGCTGGATTTTCAGGCTCGTGCTTTTTGCCGCAACCGCTTTTTTCGCTGTAGACTACTATCTGACGAAAAACGTTTTTTCTCTTTACAAGGCAGCGGGAACGATTTTTCTGTTCGCCCTGCATTTCGCCTACGCCCAGGACGGCAAAATGCACCGCCGTTTTCCCCACTCGCTTGCCTTCGGGGCTTTGGCGTGCCTTGCGGTTTTTATTTTAACCGGCTCAAAGCTCGCTGCCCTTGCAGGGTGCGTGGCGTTCTTGTCGCACTTGGCTGCAGACGGGCGGATTTTCTCTTCCTTGAAATTCTTTAGCAAACCACGAAAGTTTTTCGATTGATTTCTCGTGGTTTGCGGCTAGCAAAACTGGAGTTCAGCGGGTCATTTTTCAGTTTTGCTATTGCATAATTTTTAATACTCCGCTCCCGTGGTTTAAAGCGTATGAAAATAGGCTTTGTTACCACGCTTACCAACGATTTCGACTCCAAGCCCGTAATACAAAAGCTTGTCGAGAGCGAGGCGGGCGTGGAATTGGATTTCGAGCAGGCGCCAACCATAATCAACACCCCGAGCGCAGTGAAAAAACTGTTCAACAACGGCGCCGACTCTTGCGTTATTTTCGTGCAGTCGAGTGGAGAAGAGCAGGCTTCCCTTGCGTTGGCGCAGGAGAAAATCGTCGGCGTTGATACGGAATTCGGCAGGTATTCGATCGTATGCACTGTTTTGGACGAAGAAGGGAATACGGAAGCCTTGGCTGAAGAACGGCTCAGGGAATGCCTGCAACTTCTCTTGGGAGTGAGGCCGGAAAAACAAACGGTCCACTCGCCCCTTGACTTTTTCTCCAACCCGACCGGCGGCCCGTCGTTCTTCGAACCGTCCAACTCGCCCGGCGAAGGTACGGAAGGAACGCAAAGCCCGGGAAAGCCGTTGTTTTAAATTACATCTTGCGCTCAATTTTTTTGTTAATCCGACATGAAGGTGGTTCAATTGGTTTCAGGAATTTCCGCGATAACGACAAAACTGTTTATTGTTTTGCTTCTGGGGCTTGCATTCGTATTTGCAGGCTGTTCAAGCAGCCAGCCTGCTGCGTCTCCAACGCCGGAACTTCCGGTTGCTTCAAGCCCATCACCATTGCCTTCAGTTTCGGTTGAGGCTAGCGCTTCGCCTTCAATTGCACCAACGCCAACCCTATCCCCCGCCCAGCAGCTTGAACGCTTGAGGGACGCGGCTGGCGGCGCCGTTTCGCAAGCGTTCAACATGCCCGTTTCGTTTACCATCGACAAGGACCCGGCTTCCGGGGCGATTACCTACTACGGCGTGGGCTCGAAAAGCACTTTCGACTTCCAAGTCACCGTGGCTAAATCCATTGCAACAAAATGGCCTGCTGACATTACCCTCGCGCAAAAAACCGGCGCAAGCGGAAGGACTAAGACCATCGCCTTCACGCAAACTAAGTTTGGCGGGGACAAGCGGAAAACCGAGATGCAGATGGAATGCAACGGCTTCACCCAACTGATAACCCTCACCGTGACCGAGTCGGACACGCCAGTCCTGACCTTCCAAGACTACGGCGGTGCTGCTACGCTCAAGCTCATTGACATCTGCCCCTAGAAGGGGAAACCAAGGTTCGTTGCAGAAGCTGTTGCTTTTCTGCGACGCACCGCAAAGCTGTGCTTTGCGTGTGCCTCCCTTTTCAGCCCCTTCCTTTTTGGGAAATGGGACTAGGAACCTTTTTTATTTTCCAGGGCTCTAGTTAGTTTCATGCCTCGCCTGAAAGTATTTGCCGTAAGACATTCAACTTTGGGCGGGTACGATGAGCCGGTATCAAGCGTAAATCGCTTGTTCGAGCGTTTAAAAAAAGCAAAATCCGAGGATAACGCAAGCCATTTTGGAATCGAATATTTGCCGGACCAAAATGAAGTTGCGAGAAAAAATCCGCACTGGCGTTACTGGCGTGCTCTTCAGCTTAAGGCCAGCCGAAACTCCAAAGCGCGTATAAGCTTGGACTCTTTGGAAAAAACCCGCGAGGAAAAAGCGTTAGTCACCTTCGGCAGATTTTTAGGCAATGCTATAACCAAAAACGTTCAGAGCAGCGCCGAATGGCAGGGTTATGTAAAACTCGAAATGGATGATTTCCTAAGAGATTACCCAATTAAAACACAAAAAACGGTTTTGGCCAAATTCTCGAAGGCTGTTGAGAGGCTACTAGCCAGTCCGTCAAGCTTAGGCTATATTAGTCAAATCTATAATGCGGCTTTGTTGAAAAAGTCGGTTTAATGCTTTCAATAGGTTGAGGTTGTCGTTGACGAACCTCAACGACAACTCCGCCTTAATCG
>DUGE01000046.1 GCA_013331595.1 Microcaldota archaeon
TACTCGGGCCTAGAGCCGCTGAAAGTCAATGCTTTCCTCGACCTGCCGAGCGGCTTTGACATAACGCCCCAAAACATAAACACAATCATCCAGCCCACATCGTTCATTACATTCAACTTCAAAGTCAGGGCGCCGAAAGACAATGCGGGCGCCTACGTCGGCACTTTTTCAGTGGTCGGCAACCAGGGGCAAATACAAAAGACGACAAGCCTCATTGTCGCATCCAACCCGGTGGCAGCCGACCTGTCGGTGTATATAGCAGTTGCCATAGGCATGCTGGTCCTATTCGCGGTGTTCCTCGTGCTTCGGCGCAGCGATGGCAGTGAGAACACCGGCGGTGGCGAGAGGATAGGGTCCGAAGAAAGGGGAACTTACTTAAAGGAATTGAAAGGGCTTTTCGATTAACGCGGTAAAACCGGCTTTTCTTGAGAAAAGCATAGTGATGGTGCAAAACGCTTGGGCAGCTTGAAAAACCAATTTTTTTATCAATGGGAAAACAAGGCGCTTTTTTTCCTGCTCTTGCTTTGCGCAATTTCGCTATACGCGACTAACGCATGGAAGGGCGATGGCGGCCTTCCGGTGAACATTGGCACCGACCTGGGGTTTCACGCCTACGGCACGTGGTTCGCACAGCACCAATTGCAACTTGCAATCCCTCGATTTGACTTCGATTTCTTTACGAACAGCATTTTCGGCCGGACTTACCCCACGTTTTTCTACTTGCTGAGCGGAATCCTTGCTTCCCTGGTCGGATATTGGAATTCGGCCGGCCTCATGGTAGTCGCATCCTACCTCATCCTTGCAACCGGCGTTTTCTTCCTGTCAAAGCAAATGGGGCTGGAAAACCGCTTTGCCTTTCTTGCAGGAGTTGCGGCAATATTCAGCTATTCGCTTGCAATTGAAGGAAGGATATGGGGCTCGCTAACACGGGTTTTCGCCTATTCCCTCCTGCCGTGGATGCTTTTTTTCGCGGAAAAAATCCCGGCAGGACGCAATAACGCCATGCTTCAAAAAAAGGCACTTTACTTCGCCCTTCTCACGCTTACCCTCGCAGCCGGCCTTCTCACACATCCGCTTACTTTTGCATATTTCCTCATGATATTGGCCTCTTGGCGCGCGCTGGGTGCATTCTTCTCAAGCCAGGGGAAAGAAAAGCCATCCAACGGCATGCTTGGCGGGGAAGCTAAAACCGTTTTAGCAAGCATTCTCCTTGCAATCGCAATATCGGCGGTATTCATCCTGCCGTTCTTCTTTGAAAAGGATTACACGAATTTGGAAAGGTACTTCCACCCTTCGGCCATAGCTGCAAACGCCCAGAACATGGTGGTCAGCCTCGTCATTCCGTTTGTGCTCCGCAGCAAGGTGGTCAGTTCAATATACTTGGGCCTAAGCCTGCTTTTCCTTGCGTCCTACTGCATATGGAAGTTGAAAAGCCAGCCGCCGGCAGCGAAAACTTCCCTTGCGCTCTTCACCGCATTCACGCTCGTGACGATATTTCCAAACGCATTCCCTATGCTGAACCAGACTGTTTCCAGGCCCGCGTTTTTCGCCAGTTTTTTCCTTGCAATCTCGGCCGCTTTCGGCGCGCGCGCCCTTGAAGCAACCCTAGCCCGGCAAGTGAAAAACCTGAAGCAAGCGATGCCGCAATGGCTTCCGTTCATCGTCCTGTTTGCCGCCGTATTCATAGACTTAAACCCAGCGTGGATTCCCATGCCGGGATATAATTTTCCCCCGGCACCTGCGGTCCAGTACTACTATCTAACGCTCGACTACCAGGACGATATTCCGGGCAGGTTCATTACTGGAAGCGTGCCTTTGCAGGACGACGTTTCCCTCGTTTCCCTGACGAGCAAAAAGACGCTGTACGACCCGCCTGAAAGGCTCAACCCGGAATACTATTCTTTCGTTCAAGGCCTTGGCTTTCTCAGTTCGAAAGACCCCATTTCATTTGGAAACAAGGCAGTGCTGCTTGACGTGACGCTTTTGGTCAAGCAATTGGGTAACACCGCAGAACTTGAAGGCACTTGGGGCAAAGCAGGGTTTGTCGGGAAAGGCGTTTTCCTCGACTTTCCGACGGTGGGCGCTGCAGAAGCCTTTTTTGAAAACCTCTCTTCCCNNTAACCCCGAAGCGGCGGTATTCATCCTTCCAAAAACAAGGCCGTCAAATCCCGACATGCAGTTCAACGAACAAAACTCCAGCACGGCCATCCAAACGCTCGAAGGGCATTCAACCCAGGAATTTCCCGTGGATGTTGACGAAAAAAACGTTTGGGCTAGCTTCACGCCGCCGGCCGACGGCTTTGCGTTCGTTTCCCTAATGCACTACCCGCTTTGGAAAGCCTACGCAGGAGGAAGGCAGCTGCCTTTGCTGGAATCGGGAGGCGGGCTGATAGCAGTGGAAGGAGTGAGGAAAGGCGAGAAAGTCACCCTAAAGTTCGAGAAACCGTGGTACGACTATGCGGGCATCCTCATTTCCCTGGCAGGCATTGCCATGCTTGCACTTGCCTTAAAAATCCCAAAAATCCGGAAAAAACTGTTTCAAGCCTAAGCGGTTTTTAAAAGGCAAATCCTGCCGCCTGCACCGGTTTTTATATCAATATAAACTAATAATTTTCAAAAAAATATTGGTCCAAGCATTAAAAAAAGGCTTTTTCTAAAGCCTTCACTGCAAGGTACTCCACGATGGCAGTTGAACAGCAAAAGCAAAAAGCGCGGATTATCGGAATTTTGAGCGGCAAGGGGGACGTGGGCAAGAGCGTTAATGCGGTAAACATCAGCGCCATGCTAACCCAAATGGGAAAGACCAACGTGCTCGTAGACGGCGATTTAAGCAACCCGAGCGTCGGATTGCACCTCGGGCTTTCATACAATTCAATAGGCTTGGCAGACTGCCTTTCCGGAAAGCACAACGTTGCCGATGCCATTGTGATACAGCCTCAAACGGGA
>DUGE01000090.1 GCA_013331595.1 Microcaldota archaeon
CTGGGAAAACGCTTACAAGCAGGTAGTGGATCTTCATTCCCTTAAGGACGTCACTTACATTCTCACGGGCTCGTCGTCTTGGGATTTAAAGCATGGAGTTGAGAGGCTGCCGGGAAGAAAAGGAGAGGCGACAGGCGAACAAAACCACAAGATACTCCTCCCCCTAAAATTCGCTGAATACGTTGAGCTAAGAAGCCCGGCAAACCACAAGACGATAGAGAAACTGGGCCTAAACGACAATGCAACCCGCGTAAAAGCTTTCTCTGAATTGTTTGGCGAAAGCGCTAGAGCATGGATCGACCCGCTCCTGCCAATCAAGGGAGAACTTGACGCCCTGTTCGGCGAGTACTTGTTCACTGGGGGGGTAATGGCGGCCACCAACCAGTTTTACGAACGGAAAGAAATTTCGAATAACACCTATGAGCTCTACCTGCAAATGTTTTTTGGCTGNNGGCGACTTGGCGAGACTCAAGCGCGAGGAAAGCACGGCTAAGAAAGTCTTGTCAAGCGTGTTGCGGCACCCGCAGTCGCACGTTGGCTGGCAAACAATCTCGCGCGAAACAGGGTTGCCGTCAGTAATAACAATCCAGAACTACGCCGACGTCCTGCAAAACCTCTTCCTGCTGAACGTCTACAACGCCTTCGACCAAAACAAGAAGCAACCCAAGCACAGGTCAGAAAAGAAACTTCAAATCCCCAACCCTTTCTTCTTCCACGCCTTTCGAGGCTACATAGAAAACCCTGCAGGAGACTACTTCCAGCAAGCAAAAGCATACATGTTGAAACCGGAAGGCAAAGCCGCCTTGGCAGAATTCGTAGTAGGCGACCACCTCACGCGACTGGCTTACAACCACAGGCCGTCTGACCTCTTCGACCAATCAAATTTCGTCTTCTACGTCAAAAATGCGCAAGGCGAGACAATAGACTTCATAACTCGCCTGCCAAGTAGCTTCCTGCCGGTGGAAGTCAAATACCAAAACAGCATTTCCAACTCAGACTACCGGAACCTAAAGAAGTTTAACAAAGGCATACTGGCAACAAAAGACGAGCTTGCACTCGGCGGAAACCACCCGGCAATCCCCGTGCCACTCCTGCTACTTTTTGTTTAGCCCAACCGGCAAGTCATGCCCTCCCGTCAAATTCAGCACAACCGTGCCAAATCTTTTGCGAACTCAGACCAGTTCCCGGTTTACGGCGTTAGTTTTCCAAGCAGTTAAACGTGCCAAACACCACCCCCATAAAGTACGGGCAATACAGCCGCCCTTGTTTTCAGAAACGAGTTGCTGAAATAAAGGCTAACTTTTATAACCCCGTTATACCCTATTTATTCAGAGGCGTTTTTTAGGGGTGGTTAGTGTGAAGGCTCTATTTCCGTGCGAGGAAGTTGTGAAAAAGTACTTGCCTGCAGTGCGGGTTAGCATAGCGAAGAAACTGCGCAAGAAAGGCTTTACGCAAGAGGCTATTGCCAAGGAGTTGGGATTGACGCAGGCTGCTGTGAGCAAGTACTTGTCGAACGATTACGGCAAGCCCGTGCGCGACACGGAAAAACACTCTGTCGTCGACAGGGCGACGAGCGAGATTGCTGACAAGATTGCCAGCGGAGCCTGGCGGGAAAAGCACGTTACTAACGCCATTTGCAGCGCGTGCATCCAATTCAATTCCCAGATTGGCGATTGTGACTTGGTCGTCAACGCAATAACGAAAACTTGAGGTTTTTGTCGAATGGCGTTACTTGAAATCCGCGATTTGCACGCGGCCGTTGAAGGCAAGGAAATCCTGAAGGGCGTCAACCTTACCGTAAAAACGGGCGAAATTCACTCCATAATGGGGCCTAACGGCAGCGGCAAGAGCACGCTGGCCAGCGTAATCATGGGCCACCCTAAATACAAGGTTACCAAAGGCGAGGTTTTGCTTGACGGGGAGAATGTTTTGGCCATGCTTCCGGACGAGCGCGCTCGCAAGGGGCTTTTCCTGGCGTTCCAAAACCCGGTTGAAGTGCCTGGCGTGAGCGTGACCAAGTTCCTGTACAACGCCTATTCCGCAGTGCATAAGAGTGAAGGTACGGGAAAGACCAGCGCGGCTTTCCCAGAGATTTTGAGACAGTCCGTTTCTGCAGTTGGGTTGGATGAAAGCTTTGCCAAGAGACAGTTGAACGCAGGTTTTTCCGGCGGGGAGAAAAAACGCGGGGAAGTCTTGCAAATGCAGGTTTTGAAGCCCAAAATCTCGATTTTGGACGAGATAGACTCCGGCTTGGATATAGACGCCTTGAAGGCAGTTTCAATTTCACTTAAAGCCCAGCAGGCGAAAGGCACTGGAATGCTCGTAATAACCCACTACCAGCGCATTCTCAAGCACTTGAACCCGGATTTCGTGCACGTGATGGTTGACGGGCGCATTGTAAAGAGCGGCGGGCACGAGCTTGCAGCGGATTTGGAGAACAGCGGCTATGCGGGATTATTGAAAGGCATGGGAATTTCTTTTGTTGAAGATTCGGGGAAGATTTGAATGGAACGGGCGGTAATGGACGTTGACAGGAGCAGATACGAATTCAAGACCAAGGAAAAATTGTCAGTCAAGTTGGAGGAAGGCCTGACGGAAAAGACAGTTCGCGATATTTCTGCTTTGAAGAAAGAGCCAGTTTGGATGCTTGAATTGCGGTTGAAATCATTCCAAGAGTTTTTGCGAAGGCCTGTGCCTACATGGGGCGCTGATTTGAAGGGAATCAATTTCGGCGAGATAGCGTATTACGCTAATCCAAGCATAGAGAAAAAAGCCCGCAGTTGGGATGACGTTCCGGCTGAAATAAAAGAAACTTTCGAGAAGCTCGGCGTGCCCCAGGCCGAAAGGCAGTACCTTGCCGGAAGCATCGCCCAATTCAAAAGCGAAGGCGTCTACTACAACCTCAGGAAAGATTTGGAAGAGAAGGGCGTAATTTTCACGGACATGGACACTGCACTCAAGGAACACGAGGAGTTGGTCAAAAAACATTTTATGAGGGCCGTCCCTTGCACTGACAACAAATTTGCTGCATTACATTATTCCGTTTGGAGCGGGGGGTCTATGCTCTATGTCCCTAAAGGAGTCAGAATTGATTTACCCCTGCAAAATTATTTCAGGATGAATTCCGGCCGTGAAGGCATGTTTGAACACACTTTGATTGTGGTTGAAGATGACGCGCGGGCGCGATATTTCGAGGGTTGCTCAGCCCCTAGATACGAGGAAGCGTCAGTGCACAGCGCGGTTATTGAAGTTTTTGTCGGTGAAAACGCGGATGTTGGTTACACAAGCGTTCAGAATTGGAGTAAAAATATTTTTAACTGCAACACAAAGAGAAGTCTCGTAAATAAAGGCGGAAAAATGACTTGGATTGACGGAAGCCTTGGAAGTCGGGTCACAATGCTATATCCGATGAGCATTTTGCGCGGCGAGGGGGCAAGCACGAGCAATTACAACATGACTTTCAGCAGCGAAGGCAGTTGGAAAGACACTGGCGCAAAAGTAATCCATGCTGCGCCGAATACCACTAGCAAGGTTGTTGCGAAGAGCATCAGCATGAACGGAGGCGTTGCAGCCTACAGGGGCTTGCTGCGCATCAACCACGGCGCGAAAAACGCGAAAAGCCACGTGCAGTGCGATGCGTTGATTCTCGACGACATTTCACGCACTGACACTTACCCGCACAACGAGATTTACGAGCCTACTGCTTCCTTCGGGCACGAGGCCAGTGTGGGGCGCATCAGCGACGAACAGATTTTCTACTTGATGAGCCGCGGGTTGAACGAAAGCGAGGCGAAAAGCATGGTCGTCCTAGGGTTTTTGGATGACGTGCTGAAAGAAATCCCGATGGAATACGCCATTGAATTCAACCGGTTGATTAAATTGGAATTCAGTAAGTTGGGCGCAGTTGGTTAGGCCCAGCGCTCCTTTTCGGTAAAGTGAGGAACATGGGTAACGGATGGCTAGAGCAGGTGCGCAAAAAAGGCGAGGCGCTATATTCGTCCCTAGCGTGGCCTGCACTTGCCGATTCTCCGGTTGAAAAAGAATACACGCAAAACCAACTGTTCAACCAGGAAAATTTCAAAGGCAATGGCGATTTCCAAATAGCTTTGAACGGAAGCAGGGGGATTACGGCCAAGTGCTTTTCCGAATTGGGGAAAGATGAGGAAACAACCCTCAAAAAATATTTTGAAAGCGGGATTGGCGCAAGTGAGCACAAGCTTTTGGCTTTGAAAAACGCCCACATGCGGGATGGATTTTTGGTAATCGTCCCTGAAAATGCCAAGGCGGAAGTCGAAATAAACATCAAGGCAGAAGCAGGCGTGGCGGGGTTTCATGGGATAGTAATTTTGAAGGAAGGCGCTGAAGCGAAAGTTTACGAAAAACTGGGGGGCCAAGGGACGCTTGCCGCAAGCGCGACCGAAGTTTTTCTTGGCGAAAACTCCTCGCTGAAGTATGATTTTACGGAAAACCTTGATTTTGAGAGCGTAAATTATTCCGTAAAGAGGGCGTCCCTGGAAAAGGACGCAAAGATAGTTTGGAACACCTCTTTCCTTGGCGCCAAGGCAAGTTCGGCAGTTGTGGACTGCAAACTTATGGCAGAAGGGGCACGTGCTGAAAACTACAACAGCTTTTTTGGAATGAAAAACCAGGTTTTCGACATTTCAACCAATTCATACCACTATGCGCCGAACACCAGCGGAAACCTGCTCAGCCGGGGGGTGTTGACCCAAGAGTCTAAAGGCACTTACCGCGGCTTGATTTACATTAACGAAAAGGCGGGCAACACCAACTGCTTCCTGAACGGCCATGCTTTGCTCGTGGGTGAAAAAGCGAAAGCGAACAGCGTGCCGTCCCTTGAAATCCACACTAACGACGTGCAAAGCAGGCACGGCGCGACAGTAGACCAGATAGACTCGGAAAAAATATTTTACTTGCAAACGCGCGGCCTTTCGAAAAAACAGGCAACCCAAACGATAGTCGAAGGGTTCGTCGGGGAAGCGCTCGAGAAAAGCGACAGCGCTTTAAACGGCTGGAGGCAAATAATTTCGGAGAAAATGCAGGATGTTTGACTCGCAGAAAGTGCGGGCTGATTTTCCTTTTCTGAAAAAAAAGACTTCAAAGGGGAAAACGCTCGCTTACCTGGATAATGCGGCGACCACGCAAAAGCCTTCGCAAGTGCTCAACGCAATTCAAGAGTACTACGAGGAGAAGAACGCCAACCCCCACCGNNACCACGCCAACATCGTGCCCTGGCTCTTGCTCAAGCAACGCATGGGGATCGAAATCGATTACATCGAACTCGCGCGCAACGGAACGCTTGAAGAGAATTGGGAAAAGCGCATTACCCCAAAAACCAAGATTGTGAGCGTAACGCACGCTTCCAACGTTTTGGGAACTATAAACGACGTGCGCGACATATGCGCAACTGCAAAAGAGAAAGGCTGCTATACGATAATCGACGGCGCGCAAGCCGTGCCGCACCTGCAAGCCGACGTGGGGAAGATAGGCTGCGATTTCTACGCGGTTTCCGGG
>DUGE01000113.1 GCA_013331595.1 Microcaldota archaeon
TGATTGTGGTTTTCGCCCAGTCTTCGGCTTTCGCCCTGCAGCAGTCGGAGAAAGGCTGGTAGCCGTTTTCCACGCATGCGGCGCTCTCCTGGCATACTGCCGAGCCGCTTGTTCGCCAGAATGCGCTTTGCTCTGCGCGCAGCTTTATTTTTTCGAGAATCGGTTTTACCACGTCGGGCATAAAGCCGACGTTTGACCTTGCGAGGACGTTTGCCTGGTTGCCGGTTGGGCTTCCCACAGCCTGGATTGCAGTTGTGACAAAATCGGCGTACTCGCTCAAGCCCGACACGTTGTAAGTGCCAACAGCATTTTCAACAAGCACGGTGACGCCTTTTTCTTTTGCAACGACAACGAGGTTTGACGGGTTTCTGCTTACGCCGAAAACTTGCGTTCCCGGCCCGTCGAACTGGAATGGCGGATAGCGCTGTATGGGCTGGTCTGGGCTGGATGGCGAGGCAAGGTAAACGTCAATGGTCCTGTGCCCAAGCTGGTTGAGGTTTGTCACTGCCCACAATTGCGGGTAGGTCGGGTCTGGTTTAGCGAAGCTTAAGACGGGAGTGTAAATCGGGCCTATGAAGAGCGAAGGCGAATCGAAAGCGTCGAGGGTTGAAACCGTAATGTTCAAATAAGCCGGCACCGAGGTTAAGGTCGAGGGCGAGAGTTTTATCCTTATTTTCGCGGGCTTGAGGTGGTTGCCCACGGATTGGAATTGCTGGCATTGCGAATAGCTTTCGGGGTTGTAGCGGAGGACGTTGTTGCCGTTCTGCGTGAAGGCATTGAAACCGCGCGAGCAGGAAGATTCTTCCACCTGGCCTTGGGCGTTGACCCTGCAGGATTCGAAGCACGGGCTCGAGCCGTCATCCTGGTCTGCAGTTACGAGAATTGGGTTTGAAGTGCTGACTGAAACGGGCAGTGCGTCTGCGGGAAACAGGGGAGTTGCGCGCATTTGTATCGAGCCGCAGTCCTTGTCCTGGGATTGGGTTTGGAGCAATACTTTCTGCCTTTGGACCGGGTCGAATTTTACCACAACATAAGAGCCGCACGAATCGCGGGGAATCGAGCCGATGAGTGAAATGTTGCCGTCTGGAACCGGAGTTCCAAGGCATTCGGGAGAATTGGGCGGGAAGCAGCCGGGTGAAGAGCCGTTGGCACTGCCGACAACAACTTGCTTTACAACGCCGTTGTCCAAGCCCGAATAGCTGACGCCAACTGAAAGGTTGTAATTTCCGTCAGTGCTGGGAATTAGGAACTCTGTTCCTTCCACTCTCGAGCCCGCCCTGATGAAGCCCAAGTCAACTGAAAAGCCTGTTTGCGAGAAAGCGGGCTGGACAAGGGGAACGGGAACTCCGTCTTTCTTCAGTGAAGGCGGCTGGTATATCAAGCTTGAAGGCAAGTCCGAAGGCGTGTTGAAAACCAGCCTGGCGTTGGACAAGTTCGAACGCACGAGGATTGAGAATGATGCTTCAACGTAGCCGTGGTGGCATTGGTTTGCGAAGCCGTTCCTGCCGAAAGTCGGCAGGGTGTTTTCTGCTGTGCAGTTTGCCGTCGAGGAAGCTGCGAACGGGTCGGCATTGTGAACATTTGGGTATTGCTTCACGTCGTTAAATGCAACTACGGTAAAGTCGTCGGCGCGAACGCTCGACTGCTCTACGTTGTAGGTTGAAGTGTGGGTGGAGCTTTGGTTGCCCGCGGAAACATCCAAAGTCAATTGCCCGCCTTGCACGGGATTCAATGGAATTAGTGCAAACTCGCCGCCGAAAGTGAATCCTGCATCCATGTTGGAATAGCGGCGCAAGTGGTCCAAGCTTATTGAAACGGAATTGAGAAGCCCTTCACTGCCAAACATGGACACGGTCGTGTCAGCCGGGTTTGGCGGCGTTCCCTGTGAATCAGGCTGGTCGGGATAGCTTACAGTTGAAACGCCCAAGTAATTTCCTGGAGCATTGAATGAAAGCATAAGCTCGCCTGAATCTGGAAGGGTTGCAACATTGGGCTTGAGCATGATTTCATAGGACATCAGCATGGGCCCGTAGGAAACCAAATCCTGCTGGGCGCCTGAAACGAACCTTGCAGTGAAATTGTCCCTAACTCCAGTAGCTCCAATCTGGTTGAACATAACGCGAATGCACGCGAAGTCGGAGCAGGTGGTGCCCAAACCGTTTATGGCGTACTGGCGGTCGAAGGAAGGCGCCCCGCATCCCGAAGCAAGCGGGCTTGCGGCGTTGAACCCAAGCTCGCGGGAGAACGGGTTGCGGTAGTACATTCCGCCCTGCACTAGATAACTCCGGTAGTGTACGGTGAAATTGTCCTCGTCAACTCCCTGCGGCAAAGGCTTTATTTCAAAAACTATTTTCACGGCCTTGCCCGTGGGGTGCGTTCCGCCCGCATAGGAAAAGTCCACCCACGCCGCACTTGCATTTGCATAATTAACCTGCTGGGGAGTGCAGGATTGCGATTGCGAGCCCAATGATTTTGCGGCCGGGCCTGGAGGAGTCACGCTTTTTATCACCGCCCTGCTCGATTCGACGTCAAAATAAAACCCGAAGCTGTCCGAAGCGCTTGAAGTGTTTCCAAGCAAGGTGAAAGTGGCTTCGTAAGTCCTGCCCGGGTAAAGAACGCCGGCCGGGTCGTTAGAGCCTTGCAGTGAAACCTTGAAGTCTTTTATTTGGCTTATGCCAACGTCGCTCTCGCGCACGAGGTAAAACGTCACTTCAACAACCTGCCCGTCCATGACTATCGACTGGGATTCTCCAATAAACCCGGGTGCCATGACGCCAATGTCATAATGCAATCCCAAGCCCGCACGCAGGGAACAGCTGTCGAACGGCTCTTGAACTGCGCAAGAGCTTTCTAAAACACTCGTCCCTTCAGGGAACGCGGAAAACTGGGCGGTTGCAATCGGCTGGCCGTTGGCAAAATTCAACGCCCGCGCGATTACGGTTCCCCTTGCCCTTGAAAGGGACAAGTTCAATTGAACAACCGGCGCATTCATCACGATCGAGCCTGTTGCGAAGAAATTGTTTTTCGACGCGTTCACAACAACGCTCGCATTGCGGGGAATGAAGAGGAACTGCGCAGCCCCATTGCTGCCCGTATCCCCATCCAGCCTAATGTTGTCCTGAGGCCGCCATACTACTATGGAAGCGTCAGGAACCGGCTGGCTGTCCGAACTTACGAAAATAATCAGCGTGCTCAAGTTCTCAAAAATCGGGGGGCAATCTGCACTCCCCGGACAGTGGGGAGGGACAATGCAATCCGGGCCAGTGCAAGTGTTGCAGTCCGGCCCTGTGCAAGTGCAAGTGCCGGTCGAACAAGAACAATCTGCGCCAGTGCAAATGCTGCAATTGGGGCCGGTGCAAATGCATTGGCCGTTGGAACACGAGCAGTCGGAACCGACGCAAGACTGGCAGTTGGAACCAGTGCAAGTCCCATTGCCCCCGTCTCCTCCGCCGAGCGAATAGAGGAGCACGTTCACCGCAGCGCCTGCATGGAAAAAGCCGCTGCTGTTGGATACGTATCCGAGTTTTGAAACGAGAATCTGGTAAAAGGGATTTCCGCTTGCATTCAGCACAATAGCCAGCCTGCCGCTCGAGTTGGTGAACGAATCGGGAATCGCCACCGGAGTTGTCGAGCCTATCTTGAAAACCTGCACTTGGGCGGCCTGCACCGGAGTATTGTTTTGGTCTACGACTGAAAGGACGGTAGTCTGCCATTCTCCGGATGCATTCGCACCGCCTGGCCCGTTCAACGGCGTGAGCACGACGTTAAGCAGGTTCGGGCCTTCAACCGTAATCGTAACGGCATTGGAATGCCCGTCGTAGGGCGCATAGCCGTCGGCCGCAACATCAGCATAGACAACCATGCCCACATCCAAATCTTCAACAGCAGCCCAGCCGTTCTCCACGTCAACGGTTTGCAAACGCGTGCCGGACTCCCGGTCGTAAATCGTTGCAATTGCGGAAGGCACAGTGGAATTCAAAGTGTCGCTCACGAAAAGATTCAGTATAACGCCGCGCGTGCTGTTCCAATCGTCAGGCCACCTGGAGAAATTAAGCTGGCCGCCGTTGCCCCCGCTCCCATTACCCGCACCGAAACCGGGCGGCCTTATTGGACCGGCGCCTGAAAGGGGCCTGAGGGAAATTTCAACGTACTTTTCATCAGGAATTGAAACGCGCTTGGAGCCGTTCTCAAAACCGTCTTTTGAAACGGCTATCTCGTACTCGCCTTGGGCAAGGTCGTCAAACAAGGCAACGCCATCTTCGGTCTTGAGCGAAGAAAGGTCTGAATCGTCTTGCGACAGGGTAACAAGCGCGTCGTTCACAGCGCCGCGCTCTCCAGTGACGCTCACGCTCAGGGAATAAGCCTGCCCAGCGCCTCCGCCGAGGGAAGAGCCGAACAAAAGCCAGCCCAGGCTCAATAATAGCAATAACAATAGTATGACTGCAACCGGAAGGGAAGGAATGTTTCGCTCTTCAAGCGGATTGACGAAATACTCGTAAATTTTTGCGCCCTTGTCCTCAACTGCATCGCAGAACGAATACCATTTTTCGTTAAGCTGGTCCCAAATAGTCTGGCCGTCAGCCGAGCCTTCAGAGCCCCCCCCATCGTACATAACAAAAACAAGAGGAAAGGAGTTAAAAAAGCCTTTTCTTTCCCGCGTTTTCGCCAACTGTTTTTAATTAGTAAAAACTTAATCAAACCTATGAAAAGCAAAACCAAAGGCCATTCCGAAAACACCCTGCTTGAAAGCACGGGCGAATGCGAGAAAACCCTGGACAGCATCATTGAAAAAACGTTCGGCGTGAAAATCCAGAGCAAGGTTTCAACTGCAAAAGAACACGGCGACCTGGCGCTCCCATGCTTTCCCCTCGCGTCGCAATTGAAGAAAAACCCCAGGGAAATCGCCGAAAAACTCGCAGCTGAATTCAACAGGAAACCCGCGCGCTTTTTCCAGCGCGCCGAGGCGTTGAATGGCTTCGTCAACTTTTTTTTCAACGGCGAATTCTACGCCCGAGTGCTCGGCGAAAGCTCGGGAGGAAACTACGGTAAAACCAAGCCAGATGAAAAAGAAAAAATCATGGTTGAATTCCCAAGCCCGAACACCAACAAGCCCCTGCACTTGGGGCATTTGCGCAACATTTTCCTCGCAACTTCAATCGCCGCGCTCAACGAGTTTTCCGGCCGCAAAGTCTACCGCGTCGACTTGAACAACGACCGCGGCGTGCATATTTGCAAATCCATGCTTGCCTACGAAAGGTTCGGCAGCGGCCGCGAGCCGGACAAGAAGAGCGACCATTTCGTCGGGGATTTTTACGTGAAATACGCGCAGGAAGAGAAAAGCCACCCGGAGTTGGAAGAGGAAATCAAAGAAATGCTGAGGAAGTGGGAAGACGGCGACAAAAAAGTAAGGGCGTTGTGGACGAAAATGAACGGCTGGGCGCTCCAAGGCTTTGACGAAACCTACGCCCGCCTGGGAGTCAAGTTCGACAAGGTTTACAGCGAAAGCGAATTCTACGACAAGGCTAAGAAGGTCGTCGAGGAAGGGCTGGAGAAAGGCGTTTTCAAGAAAACTCCAGACGGCGCGGTAATCGCCGAGCTGGAGCAATTCAAACTGCCAAACAAGATTCTCCTGCGCGCCGACGGCACGAGCATTTACATGACCCAGGACATTTACCTCGCCGAACAAAAGTTCAAGGACTTCAAGGTCGACAAGTCGATTTACGTTGTAGGCTCCGAGCAAAACCTGCATTTCCAGCAGTTGTTCAAGATACTTGAGCTATTGGGATACGACTGGGCGAAAAACTGCATTCACTTGAGCTACGGAATGGTCAACCTTCCTACGGGCAGGATGAAAAGCCGAGAGGGGACTGTTGTCGATGCGGACAACCTTATTGACGAGGTGGAAAGCCTTGCTGCCGGAGAAATAACCAAGAGGCATCCGGAAGTTGTAAAGGAAGAGCTTAAGGAAAGGGCTTCGCTCATCGGCCAGGGCGCCCTCAGGTTTTTCATTTTGAAGTTCGACCCGCGCAGCGAACTGATTTACAACCCCGAGGAAAGCGTGAGCTTCGAAGGCGACACGGGGCCGTACGTCCAGTACACTTGCGTGCGCGCACGAAGCATCATCGAAAAAGCCGAAGCCGGCAAAAAACCTGAGGGCTCTTCGAAAGCAGCCCTCGAATTCAACGATGAGGAAAAGAAAGTCCTTTCACTATTGTCAAGATTTCCACAAGTTGCGCAAAGCGCCTGCACTTCGATGCAGCCGCACCAGCTTTGCGAATACTTGTTGCGCCTGAGCGCCTCGTTCAACGAATTTTACCACAAGCACAGCGTCCTCAACGCGTACAGCGAGGGGGAAAAGCAAAAGCGGATTGCGCTCGTGCAATCAACCGCATCAGTTTTGGAGAACGGGCTTTCACTATTGGGAATAAAAGTTCCGGAAAAAATGTGAGCAATCACAAAAGCGAAGCCAGCCACGCGCGCGGGTTTTGCGCCTTGACGAAAGCGCTTGCAAGCAGGACGCCATTGGCGCCAAGCTCCAGGCACTTGCGGTAATCCTCGGCATTTGAAACGCCCGCGCCAACAAGCACGACGAGGTTCTTGCTCACGGCCTTGATTTTGCACACCGCATTCTCAACAACCAGCGGCTGGGCGCGGGAAACGCTGACGCCCGAACCGATTAATTCCGGAGGCTCTACTGCAATGGCCCAAGGCTTTGGGCTCAATTCAGCGAACAAAACGCCCTTGTCAACAGTGTCTGCGCAAACGATTGTCTTCAAGCCCATTTGCCCGGCCTTTGCCAAGGCGCCGCGAACGTGGTCCGTGGGAATTTTTTTCTCGGAATGATTGAGCAAAGTGCCCTTGCACCCTTGGGCGGCAATGGCCTCGAGCGTGACGCTTCCGGTGTGCGCGCCCGGCTCGTTCGCATCAGAGTGCTGCGCGAAAAACCACAAGTTGTCCGAAGAATATTTTTTGGCGTAATGCAAATCAACAGTCTCAGGGCATAAAATTATTTTATCGCCGGTTTTCTTGGACAAGGCAGAAGCGGTTTTTATCAGGGAAAGGCCACGCTCGCCCGTAGATTCGTGATAGGCCTTGAAATTCAATGCAATAATCCCTTTCAAAAAAAGCACCTTTCAAAAGTTCAGCGCATGTAACGCCTGCGCCCTGCGCCGGATGAAGGCTTTTGCTGCGCGTCCTTCGTGTCGCCGAGAAAATCAAGAAAGTCCATGAGCTGGTCGGCGTTCGACTTGCATTTCACGACATCGTCGTAAACCTGCTGCTTCACTTCCTTCAGCCCGGCAAAATTCCCTTCGGATTTCATTTGCTTCAAGTCCTGAAGGGCGTTGAACAAACCCGCCTGGGCCTCCTGGATTTTTTGCCTGACGCCAGAATCGCCAGCCGAGCTTTTGAGGGAAGATTCTTTTTTCAAAAGCTCTTCCAAGTCAATCGTCTTGCGGACCAAATCCGAACCCAAACGAAACACCTTTTCACATAAATATTGCTGAAATGAACAATGGCGAAAGCGAATTTAAGCGTTTACAGCAAGCCAAGAAAGCATTTTCGGCGCACGTTTTCCTATTTAGTCACGAACTCGAAAGCCGCTTTCGCATTAATAAGCTCGTGCCTAACGCCAAGCTTGGAAAAAAACTTGGCGAGCGTCTCCAAATCCCGGTGGAGGAATTCCAATGCCTTGGGGTGGTACAGCAAAACCCCTTGGGCCAAGTCGATGATTACCGGATTTTCCGCCCAGTTGCCGTTGGCGTCCTGCACTTGCTCGAGCATCACGTTGTATTCGCTCAAATCCGAATGCACCAGGCCCGCAAGGTAGATTTTCCGAGCTTCTCCCAACAGTTTTAGGAAAACTTCTTCCGGGTTTTGCACTTGCGCTTCGCTCAACAAATTGTAGGGCATGCCGCCTTGGCCGATGAACTGCATTACGNNTGTGAAAAACACGTCCTGAGGTTGGCGTATTCTTTTCTAGCCCAGGTTTTCACCAGACCTCGTTTCGAATGCCGCATGGCGGAAACGTCGAAGCGCGGGTCGCCTTCGATGTAGGGAATCATGTTGCGGAACGCGGTTGTCTCGAACTTGAAAACCTTGACTGCGACAAAAGTCCCGTCGAGCTTTGTTGCCCTAAACACGACCGCTTCCTTTCCGGTTGAAATCGGGTAATCCAGGCTTTTGAACTCCCGGCGGTTGACCAGGCGCATGGGCGTTTCAAGAGTCTGGTCGTCCAAAACCTTGTCGGTGCGCTTGAGCGCGAACTTGAACTGCTTGTCCTCACGCAAAGGCTGTTTCCTTTTTCCCATTCGAAGTGCCATGATTAAACAACAACCCCGAAAGCTTTAAACAGCACGAAAAAATAAAAAATAAAAAACAAAAAAGCTGTTCGTAAACTTAATTGTCTATAATAGCTCGATTAAATTTTGGCGTGGTGCGGACTAGGTTTTTCTTGAAAAGATGGAGGAACAAACGCCCCCTTAAGCCAGGTACGCGTTCCTTGAATTCGTCCTTAAACGCGATAAATTGCAAGCGTCCCATCGCTTTAGTGGCGAATTGTTGCTTCGTTCGAGCCGTTGAATTGGCCAAATAATCGCCTGCTGCTTTTACGGCAGCGGGAGTGTTCAGGCCGGAAACGCCAATGGCATGGGTGAAAGACATTCTGAAAATTTCATCAATCATATCTTCAGCAAAAGCCCGCATAGCGGCAGGATTTGAAGGCAGTTTTCCCTTTCCCAGCGAGTGCCTTGCCTTAAGCGCCATTGCAACGCGCCTGATTTCCTCTTCAGATGGATAGCGCAAGGCGGAATGGATTTCTTTAATTCGGCGAATTGGATTCCAGTGCATTTAAATCAGAAGTCCAATTTCAGGAGGCCGCGGTTGCGGAGTTTCTCGACCTGCAGGCGCGTGTAACGATAGGCAATGTCGCCCTTCTCGTCGCCTTGGACGGACCACGGTTCGACGAGCACGACGTCCCCTTCCTTAACCCAAACTTGGCGTTTTATGCTTCCGGGCACGCGCACCATCCTTTCCTTCCCATCCTCGCAGTGCACAATCATGCGCGCACCGCCCTGCAAAGCAATGACAACGCCGAAAAGTTCTCCCTTGCGCGGCAAACGCAACCGCTCTTCCATGCCCGGCTGGGTTGAATTCGGATGACGATTGGAGTAAAATGACATAAAAATCAAACCACCAAAAAGATTAACGGAACGCCAGAAGATAAAACACTATAATGCCGGCCTTCTTGCGCCGCAGGCTTCGCAGACGATGAATTCAACGTGCCTGCCGCCGTGCTCTAGATGCGTGTCGGGCTTGCCGCATTCCTTGCACATGACCATGCGGGTTATGAAGCTCGCAAGCTTTTCCTGCATCAGCCGCGGCTGGAGTTTCGCGTGCAAAATGAGCTCCCTCCCTTGCAGGGCGCCGGGCGTGGCCAGTTCCTTGAAAAGAAACTTGGCGAGAAATTCCTTGGGCCTGCGGAGCTTTTCCGCCACTTCCTCGAAATTCTTGATGAAAGTCTTGCTTCCGACCAGTGCAATGATGAAAACAGGGGCTTCGAACCGCTCGCCCGAAGAAGTTTTTACCGAGTGCTTTTCCTTCACCCTAGTCAGTAGGGCCTCGTAATTGGCAGAAGACATTGTAAAATAATGCCCGTGCTGGTATAAAAACAAACGCCAAGCTCAAACAGCCTCGGAGTAAGAATTTAGAAGCATATAAAAAATAATTTTCATTAGTAGAATAGGGCGCAGTCCAGTTGAAAACACGAAAAACAGGCGGGATTTCAAGAAAGAGTTTTTTGGTTCTAGCAATAGCCTTGCTTGGCGCAATGATAATTTCAACCATCCCCGCATCCAACGCCAGTACATATTTCACGCAAAACGCGACTAACGACACGTTCGTTTTCGCCTGCTACGGAGTAGGGTGTGCTGGCACCGAAAACGCCACCAACTATAACACGAACGTCCAACTGAAAACGTACAAGACATATTTGCCGCTTGGACCGCCAATTTATTTCGTCGGCAGGACTTTGATGGACTTCAACTTGTCAGGCATGCCTTCCAACGTCATAGTAAGCAGTGCAAACGTTTCGCTGTTTTGCTGGCAGAGTCTGGGCCAATCATCCGACCAGGAAATCTCGCTTTTCAACATAACTTCCTCTTGGGCGTCGTCAAGCGCAACATGGGATAGCCAGCCGTCTTACGGCAGCGTAAACTATAACGCCACTGCTTTCGACTGCGGAAACACTTACCGCACTTGGGACGTGACGGGCCTGGCGCAAGGCTGGGTCAACGGGTCTTACAATAATTACGGCATCATGCTCAAGCGGACTTCTGAAGAACAGGCCTCATCCAACGATGACAACAAGACTTACGCGTCAATAGACAATACAACCGCCCCGCTAAACTGGCCAAAACTCGAAATCACTTACGACGGCCGCCCGCAATTCTACTGGTTNNATTCAACCAACTACACGATGACGCAATGGAACGGAACACAGTCCACTGGCGCGGTATACAACTACAACATTTCCCAGCTGCCCGCAGGAACTTACTACTACAACTTCACTGCAGTCGATGAAAACGGCCAGGCGAATTCAACCCAGACCTACTCAATAGTCATTTCGCAAGCGTCCCCGTCTTTCAACTTGCAGTTGAACGGCACTATATTAAACCGAAATTACGATTTCGGGCAGACTGTGAACGCGTCGGCTTGGTTGTCGATTTCAGAGGGCAACGTTACGTTGTTACGCAACGGTTCTTCAATAGCCCGCGGGACTTACGCCAACGAAAGCAACACTACCCTTCCAGCAGGCTACTACAATTATTCGGCTTACTACGCACCGTCAATGAACTACACGAGCGGAATTTCAAATTTAAACGCCACCATAGCGCAAAACAGCCTTACGCTCACCCTGCACTTGAACAGCACGCCAGCAGACAACGCATATGTTTTCGGGCAAACGGTCAACGCGAGTGGCTTCGGCAATGTTTCAGGGCTTGTTTTAAGGTTATTGCGCAACGCCACGACAGTGGCTAATTCAACCGCTCCAACGGAAAACAATGTTTCACTAGCTGCTGGGGATTACAACTACACGCTCTACTGGCAGGGGAATGAAAACTATACCACCGCCTCGCGAACGTTCTTCGCAAACATTTCCAAAGGCACGCTCAATTTTACGGTACAGTTGAACGGCACTAACAACAACGCATCCTACGATTTCGGCAAAACAATAAACGCATCGGCCTGGGCGAACGACAGCGTTTCGCTCACGCTTTACAGGAACGGCACCGCCATGGCAGCAGGCACGCAGGCGGAAAGTTCAAACACGTCGCTCGCCGCAAGCGCCAGTTACAACTACACCGCCTGCTTTGCCGGAAACACGAACTATACGGCATCGTGCTCTGGAACTTTCTTGGCAACGGTTTCGAGAAACTCTCTTCAACTGACCCTCCAGCTTAACGGCTCGGCCGCCCAAGCGGCCTACACATACCCCCAAACTATAAACGCGAGCGGTTGGTCGAACGTTTCTTCCCTTGCGTTGCGCCTGCTGCAAAACGGAACCGCCAGCGCCAATTCCTCAACGCAGGTTGAAAGCTCAAACCTCACGGTTGCATTCGGCGATTACAATTACACGCTCTACTGGCAGGGCAATGAAAACTATTCTAGTGCCTACGCGCAGTATTTCGCCAACGTTTCGAAAGGCTCGGTCAACGCCTCCCTCTACTTGAACGGGACTTACAACAACAAAACCTACTTCAACGGCCAAACGGCCAACGCTTCGGCATTCAAGAACATTACGGGCGAAGGCAACCTAACGCTGTACCGCAACAGCAGCGCAATCGCCTTTGGCGTAAACAATGCTGAAGAGGCAAACCAAAGCCCAGCTGCGCCTTCAACAATAAATTATACCGCCTGCTTCCTTGAAAGCCAAAACTATTCGCAGTCGTGCACTACGTTCTTCGCAAACTATCTTGCGGCCAATTCCCAGCCCGCATTCCAGTGGCAGCAGTTGAACTTCACGAACAGCAGCCAGTACTCCACGCCTTTGACCATCCAGCTTTTTGCCAACTTCACTGACGACAACGGCAGCTCTACAGTAACCCTCACTTTCAACAACACGAATTACACCATGGGCCAGTGGAACGGCACTGACATGTTGAACGGCGTTTGGAACTACAACCTATCGGGGCTAAGCGCCTCAACATATTACTACAATTTTACCTCAAACGACGGTTCGCTGGCCAATTCAAGCCAAGCCTATTCCGTGGTAATAGCGCGGGGCAGCGTAAATATCACTGAACACTTGAACGGAACTAACAACAACAAAACTTACACCTACCCCCAAACGGTGAACGTTACAAGCTGGAAGAACGTTTCCGAAGGTTCGCTGACGGTTTACGAAAACGGCACTGGATTGGCTGCAGGGCAAAACCCAACTAACACGAACAAGTCTCGCGGGGTTGCAACGTATAACTTCACCACGTGCTACGCCCAGACTGAAAACTATTCGGGCTCTTGCGCGGAGCTTGACGCTTTCTTCAATAAAGGCGCGGTTAATTTAACGCTTCATTTGAACGGGAGCAATTCCCAGCAAGGCTATGCGTTCCCGCAGACTGTGAACGCAACTGGAATGTCGAACACGAGTGGGTTGGTAATCAGATTGCTTGAAAACAGTACGGCAATAGCCAATGGCACACAACCGGCTTCGGTAAACGTTTCCAGGGCAGTTGGCGATTATAATTTCACTACCTACTGGCAGGGGAATGAGAACTATTCAACCGCAAGCCAAACTCACTTCGCGAACGTAAGCAAAGGCAGCGTCAGCGTCACGCTTTACTTGAACGGAACCAACTCGGACAAAGACTACAGCCCCGGAGAAACGCCCAACGCCTCGGCGTACAGAAACACCACTGGCGAAGGAAACCTGACGTTGTATCGAAACGGAACTGCCTTTGCATTCGGCACGAACAACGCAGAAGAAGCCAATCAATCGCCCCCCACTCCGCAAACACTCAACTACACTACGTGCTATTTGGAATCGCAAAACTACAGCCAATCGTGCTCTACGCACTACGCCCAATATGAGCAACAGCAACAAGGCGGGGGCGGAGGCACCCAAGGAAACCCGACACCAACGCCCCAACCCACGCCAATCCCGACGCCAACACCCACTGCAACGCCAACCGCAACACCCACGCCGTCCCCCACTCCAACCATAACCCCAAGCCCGACTGAACAGCCAACACCCGGACCTACGGCGCAACAAACGCCAGAAGAACAACAGGCCTTGCAACAGCTAATAGAAAGAACAGGGCAAGTGACAAGCCAACAAACCGGAAGCCCGCAGCAAAACAACGCCCTAGCCTGCATAGCACAGAAAGAAACCCAAATCCAAACCACGAGATTAATACAAGTCTACCAAACTCCGGAAGGAAAAATCACTAAAATCACCCTAACAATCAAAAACACCGGCACAACCACAGGCAAGAACATCAAGATAGAGGACGACATTCCGGAAGGAAAAATAATTTACTCCAGCCTTCCTTCCGCAACTGCAGGCAAAGCCGTTTGGATACTCCGAACCCTAGCACCGGGAGAAACAAGAGACATTTCATACGTAGTCGACCAACCCCTGCAAGCTGAACTGCTGGCAAAAACCAAGACAACCGCACAAGCGCAAGTGGCGCAAAAACAGGAATATGAAAACTGGCTGTACTACCTAATCGCAATAGAAATAGCACTCCTGATCGCAGCCCTCGCGGCTAAAAACAAAATCAAAAAGCTATTCAAAAAATAGGAGGCACTGCTGGCACAAAAGCCGCTTGCGAAAACCAAAGGATGATTTTCACCAAAACTACAGCACTGCAACAAGCAGGCTTAGCGCGTAGAAAAGGGAAGCGAAAAGCACTATGGGCGGCAAAGCAGGGTAGTAACCGCGCGTTTTCTGCATGATGTAAAGAAGGATGCTTAAGCCCACGAACGCGCCCAGCCCCGCGGCCAAGGCGGAAAAAACGCTTATTTTCAGCAACGAAACCGAAAGCATGACGGGAATGACGAAATCGCCTGTTCCCAAAAGAATCCGGTCACCCGCAGGAACTGCAATCTCGCCCTTTTTTCCCCGAACGGCCTTGTTGCCGGGCTTCTTTCCAGTAGAAACTTTTGCAGCAGCATTGCGGAATTCTATGGCGAAAGCAGCCTGCCGCGACTGCAATTCTTTTGCAAGCGTAACCATGTGCTTGCTCTTGAACACGGCGAAATAATCGTAGGCCGCGAGCAGGAAGCTAAGCACGAAAGCGGGAACAAAACCGAACGAGCTTCCAAGCAGGGCGCCGACAGTCATGGTTGCAATGAACAAGAGTGGCTGTTTCAACGCTGGCATCCAAACCCTCAATGCGACAACAGCTAAAGCCGCAAAGAACGAGTAGGTTGAATCGGAAAACAACGCAAACAAAATCTGGAGGGCCGAAAACTCGAGGAGAAGCTCGGCAAAGAAAAACAGTTTTTTGCCCTTGTAGTAATGCAAGAGCAGCAAAAGCAAGGCCGTTGAGAAAAGCACGTACAAAAAGAAATACCCGGCATTGGCAAGGCTGTCGGAATCCTCGACAACCGAAACCTGCTGGCCAATGAACTGCGAGCCAACTACAAGGCCGAGGAGAATCGCCAGGCCGAAGCTCGCGAGAAGCTTTAGCTGCACGCCCACGGGCGGACGATCAAAGAAAAGCTTTTTCGGCATGTCAGCACTCAACCGGGGCAGGCTTTAACCAGCTCGGTAAACAGCGGGTTGAACGGATTGTTGACATTAGAATAGTAACTTGCCAGTTCAGTGGACATCTTGAAAGTAACCCGCAGTGCAATGGGGGTTCCAGAATAGCACTGGAACGCGCCATCGCCGCCTGCAAAAGCGGAACCCAAATATTGGTAGGTGAATTCCCTGCCGTCAGCAATGGCGCTTGTGGTGGCATAGCCGTCCACAAACACGGCCGGGCCCACGAATATCGAAACCGCGGAATCCCTGGCTGGAAAGCCTGCCCTTGAAAGCCGGATTTTCCGTTCTCCGAAGTAGATGCCCTTGGCCTGGTCGAACACGCCGAATTCAAAAGGCTGTTTTGAGAGGGACGGGTCTCCTGCGGAATACAATGCGCTCAAGACGTTTGAAACAAACCGGCTTACTTCGCCGGCAGTGTAAACGAGCTTGGTCTGCAGGTTGTAGTAATAGCCTTTTGTTGAGAAAGGCACGCGCACCTTCCAAAAGCCATTTTCAAAAGCAACTATGAAGCTCTCGCGGGATTTTGCGGCACTGCCGTTGAATGAAACGCTTGCCAAAACCATCCTCTTGCTTTCAGGCGAAATAACCACGTCAGAAAAAGAATCTATTGCAGAATCCTGCTTTATTCGCCGTTCGAAAGAAGCGAGGTCGAAGGCAGTAGAGTCTTCTTTCTTGAACTCTCCGGAAACGAGCGAATAGGCTTTCGCATAATCACCGTCCTTCAAGGCGTTCAAGTAAGCTGAAACCAACTCCGTCCTAGTCGAGTAATTGACTTCGGTAATTGATGGAGCGGGGGTTGCAGTGACACTTGCAGAAGGAACTGAGGTTGGTAAAACACTTGCCGAAGGTGACACGGTGGCAACAGCAGTAGGACTGGGCGAAGGCGCGTTTGAAGAACACCCTAGAAGAAACAAGCTTAAGGCAACCAGAACAAAAAACTTCAACGACGACAAGACAATCACCCAAGGAAAGCCAAACGGCGAACAGTAACTTATTTACCATAGTGGTTAGAAAAAGGTCGTTTAAAAGAATTGAGGTATTCCCCATGCGGCCTTTCTTCTTGGAAGGCATGCGGTTTTATTCTTGCAAGCCAAAAAATGGTAGATATAGATAATGGGGCATAGTTTCAAATGGCATCCAAACTAGTCGAAGAACTTGCTAGAAAAATGCCGGAAGGAGGCATAGCTTTGCACGGAACGCAGGCAAAAAATGTGCCCCTCATACTAGAAAAAGGGATAACGCGTGGAGGCAAGTACGTATGCCCGTTACCGAATGCTTCACAAATGCAAGGTGAACCGCTTCCATATGGATTGAGGGAGATGGTGAGAAGAACGGTCGGAAGCATCTTGTTTGCAAGCAACTACGCATTTGAAGAGTCTATACGCGAATTAAGTTCCGAAAATCTGGATGAAGGACTTCTGCCAGCAATAGTAATTCTGAAAGGAAAACGGCCCGGACGATATAGCTATGTTAAGGGTTATGACGATGACATTCCCCGCCATAGGGTGGCAAAGAGAAGGATAGTCGCACACAAATCTTTCGGAAAAGATACCGCGGGAGGGACAGCTGGAGAAATAGCCGGGGTTGTGAGGATAACTAAATCCGAACACGAAAAAATATTGCGAAAAATACGGGAGCGGGACCCGGCTCGTAGAAAAAAAGACGCCGAAGACATGGCGAAACGTGAGGAAAGTAAAGAAAAAATAAATGCAGCCTCTCAGTATCCGGCAGATGAACGCCTAGACGAAATCAGCAGGCAAATGCATGCGCTATTGACAAGGAAAACACTGCGTGCAATAGGAATGCTGATACAGGGCGGAAGACTAGAAACAGGCCCGCTTACTCGCGAGGTAAAAACCGCTGCTGTTTTCAAAAAACAAGGCATCAGGTAAGCCTCTGTCCAAATTCGTCAAAATCATTCCTTCCACGTGCGTGAGACTGCAGTTTTCAGGAAACCGGCTTTTGGAGAGTAAAGCTCGCCCTGCCGCTTGAGCTCTTCAATCACACGCATGGCCTCCTGCTCGTCCAGCCCCGATTCAACGCACCTTTTCAGGACTTCGTTGGTTTCAACCAAGTCCACCTGCCGCTCGAGCTCGCGGATTACGTTGAGGATTGTGCGGATGCGGTCGGCCTTAGCATGAGACCGGCCGAGGTTGATAACGTCCGTATCAAGCTTGCCTGTCGCCTTGTCCACAAAAACGTCTTTCAAGACAAAATCCTTCAAGGCAATGGCGAATTCCGCGTCCTGCAACTCAACGGCAGGCGACAGGCGCATTTTAGCCATTGCTTCAGAAAGCCTCACCAGGCCTTCAAGGTCCCTTGCGGTAATCGGGAAAGTCTGAGTCTTGTTGCCCAGGAGGCGCAGTTCAAGGTAGTAGTCTTTTATTTTTTCCATGGCCTCGTCAGTCAACCGGGGGAATACGGTGCGCCGGGCGTAGGCAATGTACTTCCTCAACAAGTCGCTCTCAATGCCCTCCACTTTCACCTTTTCAGAAGTTCCTGCCTTGACTCCGGCAGACTGCTGCAGCCCCTTCAAAATGTGCTCTGCCACTTTCCTGTCGCGCGGCTCGTCAAGCACGTCGCGCATGGTGAAAATCAAGTCAAACCTGCTCAAAAGCGCAGGGGGAATGTCGAACTGATCCGCAACTTGCATGTTCGAATCAAAACGGCCGAGCTTCGGGTTCGCTGCAGCAAGCACTGAAGTCTTGGCTTTGAAGCGCGTTACGATGCCGGCCTTGGCAATGCTGATTTGCTGTTGTTCCAAAGCCTCGTGAATGTTCGCCCGGTCGTCCTTGTCCATCTTGTCAAACTCATCAATCGCAACAAGCCCGCCGCTTGCGAGCACAAGAGCGCCTGCCTTCAAAACCCACCCTTCGCCAGCCTTGTCCTTTTCGGCACTCGCAGTTAACCCAACTCCCGAGGCACCACGCCCTGCAACGTAAATGCACTTGGGCGCAAGCAGTTCGGTGAATTTCAACAATTGGCTTTTTGCAACTCCCGGGTCTCCCACGAGAAGGACGTGAATGTCGCTGCGCACTTTGCTGCCGTCGCTCAAAAGCTTGTCGGGAGTGCCGCCGAACAACTGCAATGCGATTGCGGCCTTGACTTCCTTGTGGCCCCAGATGCTCGGCGCAATGCTGCCCACGATAAGCTCCTGCAAGCGCGGGTTGCGCGACAACTCGAGAATCTTCTGCTCTTCGTCTTTCGAAATGGAAATATCCTCGAACTCCTTCTCCTCCTTTTTCACGTGCACGACGTCGAAGGCCTTGCCATAAATCGAGCTCTTCGCCCTGCCCTTTTCAAGGCGGGGCATCAACCGCAGGACGCCCGTAATGGAAATCGTCTCCCCGGGCATGACCACGTTGGTCAAATCGTCCTCAAACCAAACGTCAATGTGCGACGGCGTGGAAGAGCCTTGCACGCGCTCAAGCAAGTCCTGCATTTGGCCGTACTGCGTATTGACGAAATCGCTGGTCGACTCGAGCAAAACAAATTCTTTCTTGCCGCACTTGCCGCACAATATGGGCGGCTTGAGGCCGCTCTTGTCCGGATAGTTTTTCGTCGTCGTCTCGCAGTAAGTGCACTCCCAAAGCGCAACCTGCATTTTAGGCCGGATGTCGGTCATGAGGTTAATGACTCCCTGGACTTGAACGAGCTTGTTCAAATGCTCGGCGCCGAGATACTGCACGAGAATTTCCTTGCCGGGCAAATTGTAAAAACGCACGCGCGGCTTTCCGCTGCCCTGCAACACCTGACCGCCCAATGCTTCAACAGTCTTCCGCAAAGCCTCTTCGGCCGCCTTCTGGTAATCGTCAGGCTTTTCCATTATCGCGGCGGCAAGATCACTATATTGCTGCGCGAAAACGGCAAGGTCCACGGCCAAGCTGCGGACTTTCGGGTAGCCTTGAATCAAATTAAAAACATCGTCCTTGAGGGCAGTGGAAAAATACTCCTGAAACTCCCTTATTTCTTCTTCCAAGTTAACCCACCGTCCTGCAAACCCGCTTTTAGAAAAAAATGAAACTAAAAAAGCCAAATAGCGGAGTAAAGTATTGCCAACCGGGGTTTAAATCCATATTTCTGGAATAGCAGCAGCAAAACCCCCGAGCCAAAAAAGCACGAAAGCTTCCAAACGGCAAAAACAAGCCACATTCGGCCTTCAAAACGCCGAAAAAAGAAGAATCAGGCTTCTACCGAAACCTTTTGCAGGAGCTTCATGCCCATGACAAGCATGTACTGTATTTCCCTGCCCGGCTGGGCTTCGGACCTCAAATCCTCGGGCAAGTCGGTCTCGAAAACCTCGAAGCTCTCAGTGTCCATCAACTGAGCCGTGTTTCCTGAAACGCTCACAACCTGCGCCCTCTTCCGCTCTACAATCGGGATTTCAACGTCCGCATCGCTGCTTTTCATGAGCGTGCGCTTGTTGTTCGTGGAAAGTGAAATCGCGACTACGTTTATTTTCGCTGCACCGTGCTTTCCTGGCTTGCTTTTGTCCATGCTCACAATGCGGCAAGCTTCCCCCTCGATAATCACGTACTTGCCGACCTTCAAATCGCCCATTTGCCCGAAAACAACTTCTCCAGCCATTTAAAACACCCTCTTGCAGTCAGTGGAAAAAAAACTATTGAAAGAATTCGCTATTCGTTTAAATCTTTAGTGGCTAAAGACTTTAAAGGCTTTTTGAGCGCACGGAAGAATAGGAAAATGGCACAAACTAGGTTTGCCATCATTGCAACCGCAGCAGCCTCATGTGCAATTTCTTTTTCTAGGGCAAGAGAAAGGATTTAAGGATTCAAATTGCAAAAGCATTGATGGCAATAAGGCGGATGCAAAAAGTTACAGCAATAACCTACGGGAATGCGGGTTCATCTTTAGCTTTGGAAGCTCAGCATCCCCCGGAAAAACCGTTTGACAATAGAAACCTCGCGTATACGCTGAAAACACGGGCGGAAAGCCCGGACGGTTCAACCCATTACACGCCAACTGCGTTCGCAGGAGTTTCGCATGAAAGGCTGAAGCCAATGCTCGACGTGTGGAACGATTTGCCGAAAACAATGCCGTTCAGAACGCAACGCTCTGTTCAGGCGCTCAATCGCGCGCACGGCAAAAGCAACTTAGAAATCAGAAGCATCAATCCGAAAAGAGCCGCAGGAAAAGAAGACGGGATTAGTATTTGGTTCCTTTACGCGCATGGCTCTCCAAACAATCGATTAGTTTACAAAGCCCTTTATAAAAAAGACCCGAAAACGAGGAGAGCAGTTTACAGACTCGATGAGTTGACGCCGGGAGGCGGAGAAGGGAGAGGAGAAATATACCTCCAAAAAGAAATCGTCGCCCTGATAAGCCACGCGCAAAAAAACTTCCGGAAACACGTAGGAAAGTAATCACATGCCGCCCATCAAGTTTATCGACTTCCACTGCCACTTGGAGCACAGGCAATTTGAAAAAGGCATCCACCGCCTAGTCGAGCGCATGAAAGACAAAAACGTTTTCGCCCTCAACACCGGCTCGAACCTCGCGGCAAACAAGAAAACGCTCGAGCAATGTGCCGCATACCCGCAGAGGCTTTGGGCGGCAATAGGCCTGAGTCCGCACGATGCGGCAACGGCAAACCTTGAGCAAGAATTGGAGTTCATCAGCGCCAACGCGCACAAGGCAATAGCAATAGGCGAAATCGGCCTGGACCATTTCTACTTCAAAACGCCTGACGAGCATAGGGCGCAGGACAAGGCGTTCGTTGCGCAGCTTGAATTGGCGGAAAAGCTGCGCAAGCCGGTGGTAGTGCATTCGCGGGATGCGGAAGAACAGGTAATCGAAACGCTCGCCTCTTTCAAAACTCCCGGCGTGCTGCATTTTTTCCTAAAGCCCAAGCTCTTGCAAAAAGCGCTGGACGCGGGGCTATACCTGAGCATCCCAACTCTCAAGAGCAAGGAGCAAAAGAAAATCTTCCGCGACGCGCCCTTGGAAAGGATTTTCCTCGAAACCGACTCGCCCTATGGATTGAATACGGGCGAGAGGAACGAGCCTTCGAACGTCACGACGTCCTACGAGAGGCTGGCGGAAATCAAGAAAATGCCTTTAAATGAAGTCGCCCTAAAGATTTCCGACAACTTCAAGAAGATTACGGGCAAAAAGCCCAAAGGGTAGAAAAAATGAGCCTTCTCGACCAGTTCAAAACCGCGTTTGCCAAAGACCGCAAGAAAAGCATAGCTTGCTTTGTCGACGGCCCAAACATCCTGCGCAAGGAGCTTGGCGTTGACCTTGATAAGGTCAAGAAAAAACTCTCGAAGCACGGGCAGCTTAAAGTGGCGAAGGTTTTCCTCGACCAGTACGCGAGCGACAAGCTCATCGAGGCGGTCACAAACCAAGGCTTCGAGGCAGTAATAGTGCCGAGCGACGTGGACGTTGCACTGGCAATAGACGCCACTGAATCGATTTTCAACAGCAACATTGAGACAATAGCAATAGTGTCGCGCGACAGCGACTTCAAGCCGTTGCTTTCAAAGGCGAAAGCGCACGGCAAGGAAACAATCGTAGTAGGGACAGAACCCGACTTCTCCACTGCCTTGCGCAACACGGCGGACATCGTTATCGACTTGCGCGAATGAATTTTTAGAAGCACAAAAAACAAGAGTGATGATGGTAAATGCCTGCGCTTTCAAGCGGAAAAATCCTGCAGGAAAACACGGACGTGAACGAAGTCGATTTCATCAAAACTTCGGCGAGCCTTTGCAAGCAGAACTTCACAGGCTATGCGGCCATTTGCATTAAGGGCGCAAGCGGGCTTGAGGAAGGCACGTTCTTGTTTGACCAGGGGAAAATCGCCGGTTGTTTCTACGAGTATTACGCGCTCAAGAAAGAATTCTACGGCAAGGACGCGTTCCAGCGCATCTTGAACGCATCTGCATCAAAAAATGGCCTGTTCGACATAATTTCAATCACGCCCGACCAAGTGCGGCTGGCATTGGCCGTAAACCAGAAGATAATGTTCGCAGCCACGGCAGAACAGTTCCAGCTGGCGGGCGCAAGGGAATTCTCGCCCCTGTTCGAACAGCAGGNNTTCAAATCCCGCCGAGTCCACTAACTTTTCTTTCTTTGCGAAAGAAAGAAAACTAAAGTAAATTAAACAGTTTCAACAAAAAGAAGTTTCAAGCAATTGCACGAGCACGGAATTTCCAAACATTACGGAAACAAAAAAAAGGTTTTGAAATGGCAAGCATCGTTATCGCAAGCGGAAAAGGCGGGGTTGGAAAAAGCACGGTTTCCCTAAACCTCGCCATACTCTTCATCCAGGCAGGCCGGCGCGCGATCATAGTTGATGGCGATGCAAGAATGCCCAGCTTAGGCGTGCTCATGGGATTCGACAAGATACCAATCTCACTCAACAACGTCCTGCGCGAGGAGAACGATGTGAACGAGGCGGTTTACGAAGGCCCTGGCGGCCTTAAGTTCGTTCCCGCAAGCATTGCGGCAGAGCAGGACAAGCTTGACTTCAGCATCATGCGCAAGGCAGTCAAAAAACTCGAGGACGAATACGAAATCGTGGTCATAGACAGCCCTCCGGGATTAGGCCCCGATGCGCTGGCGGCAATAACATCTGCAAAAGAAATGATTCTCATGCTCACGCCCGACCCTGTTGCGCTCGCGGACGCAATGAAAATGCAGATTCTAGCGGAAAAGAACGACGTGAAAATAGCCGGCTTCATTACAAACCGCGTGCTGAACGACCGGAACGAAATCAAGACCGAAGAGCTGGAAGCAATATTGAAACTCAAAAGCCTCGGTGCCTTGCCGGAAGACATTGAAGTTCGCAAAGCCTCGCTGGCGCAAAACCCGGTCATTCTCGCATCTCCGGAAAGCCAGTTTTCCAAAGCCCTGCGGCTCATTGCATCCCAAATGATACACCAGCCCATCCCAATGCCCGTGAAAGCGAAGAAAAGGTTCTTTTCCGGAATCGGCGAGTTCTTCAGGAAAATCTTCGGAAGAAAACAGGAAGCAACGCCGGAACTCAAGCCCGTTGCAACACCAACGGCCAAGCCACAACAACCGCAATAGGAAACCGAATTTTTTAGTAAGGGTTAAAAGCATTCACGGGATTCAATACAATGCGTTTTATTTTTTGAAATTGGGGTGGGTAGACTTGGCAGAAAAAAGACCGTTCGACGTGCTGAACAATTCCTTGAACAACAATGTGCTCATAAAACTCAAAGGCGATCTTGAAGTGCGCGGAGTCCTATCGAGCTTCGACGTGCACATGAACCTCGTCCTCGACAATGCGGAAGAACTGCGCAACGGCGAGATGAAACGCAAGCTCGGCACAGTCCTCCTGAGGGGCGACACTGTCGTGTTCATATCCCCGGCCACGGGCTGAAACAGTTTCCTTGAACTTTCCTGCAGACAAAACTGCGTGCTTGAAATTATCAGGATGAGCTAAAGCCATCGGCACGGAACCCTAGTTAAATTTAAAAATGAAAAGCCTCAGTAGAATACTCGAATGCAGTTCGAAGTCACTTCAAAAGACGGCAAAAAAGTAAGGGTCACTGAAGCCTATTGGAATTTCATAATCACCCTTAAACACCCGACAATGACAGGTAAAGAAAACCTGGCCATGAAAACGCTTGCGGACCCCGACGAGATAAGGCAAAGCTCCAGGGACAAAAGCGTATTTTTATACTACAAAAAACAAGATGCCTATTGGGCTTGCGTCGTCTGCAAACACCTAAACGGGGAAGGTTTCATAATTACAACTTACATCACAGACAGGATAAAGGAAGGTAATAGAGTATGGAAAAAATGAAAATAATTTTCAACAAGCTGGCGAACACGCTGGACATCTGGTTCGACGACCCACAGAAGGAAGCGATTAGCGAAGAAACTGGCGAAGAAGTAATTTTGAAGAAAGACCGCCAGGGAAAAATAATCGGCATTGAAAAACTAAACGTTTTAGCCACGCCCCTAAAGCAAATGGGAAAATTCCCTTTTGAAATGCTCGTCGAATAGC
The DNA here is from genome assembly GCA_013331595.1 of Microcaldota archaeon. The sequence continues at coordinate 23,769 of DUGE01000113.1, forward strand.
AAAAAACCATTTTCACAAAGCGATTTAAAACAAACGCCACACTATCATTAGAGTGGGCTCGTAGATCAACGGCAGATCGCGTGCATGGCATAAACTTTCTTTGGAAAAGAAAGTTTAATCAAAGAAAGCTTCCATCATGCACGAGGCTGCGGGTTCAAAAGAAGGCGAAACTACGTTTCTCCTTTCTAAACCTCTTCCTTTCCGAAAAAGAATATTTTTCTTTGGCGCGGCGCCATCGCACCTTTCTTTTTCGGCAAAAAGAAAGGGGCAAGGCTGAAAATCCCGCCGAGTCCACTAAACTTTCTTTTTAGAAAAAAGAAAGTTTAATCAAAGAAAAAGGAACGATTTGCGTGACCGAATGCATTTTCTGCAGCATTGCCGAAGGCAAGGCGCACTCCGCGCAATTGGGCGAAAACAAGCACGCCCTTGCCGTTTTGGACGCCTATCCGGTGGTTGAGGGCCATTCGCTCGTCATTCCAAAGAAACACCACAGGGCGCTGTGGGAAATACCGCGGGAGGAGCTCAACGGCATATTTGACTTGATTATCGAAGTGGAAAAAAGCCTGTTGCAAAACCTGCATTGCGAGGGCGTGGACTTGCGGCAGCATTACAGGCCGTTCGTTCCCGAAAGCAAGCTTAAGAAAGACCATTTGCACTTCCACTTGATTCCGCGCAAAAGCTGGGATGAACTATTCAAGAAAGCCGGCACAAAGGAAACGGAATTGCGCAAGGAGCCGGTTAAGAAAGAGCTTGAAAGCCTCGCGGAAAGGATAAGGGGAAAACAAAAAAATCACAGGTGATAACATGAGCGTTGAGTACGGAGAGTTCAAGGGAAACAAGATGATTATCCTCAAGAGGAGCGAGACGGACAATTTCCCGTTCCAGTTCGGCAAAGGCAAAGCCAAACTGATCGTGGAGAATTTCGAGGCCATAAAGAAATTCGCGGAAGAAGAATGAACAGGCTGCCTACACTAAAGTTTTCTTTTTGGGGTTGACAGACCTTCGTTGCAGAACTGCGGTTCTGCGACATGCCGCAGAGCTTTGCTCTGCGTGCATCTTTTAGCAAAAGAAAAAGGGCGGCCTTTAGTGGCCTTCCTTTGTCGAGCCTACTACTAGCAAAGTGCCGAGAATGCCGAGGGAAGTCAAGTCCGAACCGGCAAAGGCCACTACTGCAAGCAATGCTATTGCGAGCCACAAGCTGCGTTCATCCATATCCAAACCCACCTCTAATAGAACAAAACCCACGAAATTAAACTCTGCAGGGGGCACCCAAATTACTCCAGCACGAATTCAGCCGTATTTCTGGGCGATTTCCTGGAAAGTTATTTCCCGCTGGTATCCTTCAGCGCTCATCAGGCACGACCCTGAAGCCTTGCTGCACGATGCAGTTGCAGGCTTGTTTCCGGCGATCGTCTGCATAATGCAGGAATAGTCTTTCCTCCCGCTGGAAGCGCTTTCACTGCACGAACAGCCGGAAACCGCCCAAGCGCTGCTTCCAGCAAGCTCCTTCGCCAAACCAACGCAAACTTGCCCCGCTTTCACGCTATTTAGCGAATCAAAAACGTATTGGTATTGGTTTGGAGTTTGTGGTGCGCCTGAAGGCGCATAGCTTGATGCAACCGGCGATGGAATAATCGGGCTTGCAACGGGCTTCGGCGTAAGCCCGGTGGAAGGCGAGCCTCCAATGAAAAAAAACAGGATGGCGAAAAGCAGGAGTATTGCCGCAATTGCCGCCATTTCGCCAAAATCCATGCCTATTCACCATTACGAAAAAACCGCGCTTGAAGCTTGAATTCGCTCTAATTTCGGCGGAATACGCGCAAGGGGATGCGCCGTCCCGCTCTCATCACAAAATCCCGCACCGGATGCTCTTTGAATCCCAGTCGTTTAACGAGCTTAACTGCGGCAGGGTTTTCGGCATGGGTTCTGCACAGAAAAGCTCCTACCCCCCGCGTTTCAAAGTGCGTCATAAGGGCATGGACTGCATCTGCACCATACCCACTCCTGCGCGAGCCAGCTGCCACTTCCACGCCAATCTCGTGCGAGGGAAGGCCCGCCCTGGAGAATTTCTCTGGAGAGTAGGTCAGCCGCACGCTGCCAATCTCGCCGCCAGTTTTTCGGTCGTGGATGGAGTAGAAATGAGCTTGACCTCCTTTGATTGCCTCGCGAAGAACATTCGCGAGCGTTTCGGGTGGGACGGCTAAAACGTCCCCATAGAAAAGCGGCTCCCTGCGACCTCGTGCGACCAACGCTCTAACGCGCTCGGCGAATTCTGGCCCCTCAACGCTCCACGGTTTCAGCACCACTCTCTTGCCAGTTATATCCTGCATAAAAGAAGTTGTGCAAAAGTCTTAATTAAGTATAACCGCTTCAAATCCTGCCCGAAAGAAAAACGGGAGTGGGCCCGCAGGGAATCGAACCCCGAGTCTTTCGCACGTCAAGCGAACGTCTTACCAATGCCGAACTTTTCTTTCTTTGGTTAAGCTTTCTTTCAGCAGAAAGAAAAGTCATTCGACTACGAGCCCACGAACCTTTCTTTTTGTGAAAAAGAAAGGTTCATCAAAGAAAAACATTGTTTAAAACGTTAAATAAGGGTTTGGAAGGAATAAAAACAATCGCGTGTCTTGCGGATAAAACAAAAAATAAAAAAACAAGGAAGATTAGCCACATCACTTTTCCATCGTGATTGTCAAGGAAGAGACTTTGCTCATCGAGCCGTCCTCGCTCTGGAGGTCTTCCGTTGCAGCATCGAAATTTGTCAGGCGCAGCGAGGGAATGAAGCGGTTTTTCACTATCTGGCTGACGTCAACAGCCCTGCCTATGGCACGGCCGCGCGCTTTCACTTTAACTGCGCTCAAGCCTCGGTTGAACTGCGTTACTACAGCAAGAACGTAGCTCATGATGTCCTTTTTGCCAACGTAAATCGTGTCGTCCGGCTTGATTGAAGTTGGCCTTGCTTCTGGTGCGTGTGCGTGTTCTTCTGTTTCGTGTTCCATTTTAAAGTCCACCCCTATTTGCAATGCTTGCCTGAATGAATGTGAAAAAAGCAATCCGAGCGCTTAAATCCCTGAATCATTAAACACAGGCGCGGTTTGGTTTTTTAACCTAACGATTTTATTGCATTTGCAACGGTCTCGCCCTTCAGCACCATGCGCTTGACCGAAAGCCTTTGCTCTGCAGGAACGCCTGCCTCACGCGATTTCTTTTCTACTGCCGAAATCTTTGCTGCAACGCTATTGTATGCTTTAATGGCTGAAGCAAGCGCGTCGCGCTCGTGTGAATTGCGGACTTTAAAGTCTCGAGTGAGAGAGTGTTTTTGCAATTGGCTCAAGTTTTTTGACGGCTTGAACAGTCTCGCGCCGAAAACGCTTTTCAAAACCAAAACTTTCCTCGGCGCGGGGTTCTTGTCGCAAGCGATTATTGTGGGCAAATAATCTGAAACTTCAGCTAGAAACTCGCCGGGAAGCCAGTTCTTCCTGCTTTTCAGGGCAACAAGCTTGCCATCAAAATCCAAGACTGCGAAAGCCCGCCACGTTCCGCCGTCCACGCCCACGATCAAAAGCCCACCGCCCAATGCTACAGCTAAGGAAGCTGGAAAATAAAAAAAGGAAATTTAAAAAGCTCTCAGCCCTTGGCGCCCTTCAAGTAGAGAAGCGCGTTCAAAAGCATCTGGTAGCGCGGCTTTTGCCCAGTTGGCGTCAATTCAGTTGCCGGGTCGAACGAGAAGTACAGCGTCTTTCCTGCGCTCAGCATTCCTCGCGATTCGATGATTGCGTAGGTGGTTGCGGAAGTGGTGCTGCCGCCGTATTCCTCAATCAAAGCCAAAACACCAGAGTTGGCCTTGGGGTAGACGTTGACGAAAGTGCTTTCGAAAATCCCGTGGTTGACGATGCCGTTGAAAATGGGCGATTCCTGGTCGATAATCTGGAACTTGCCCTGGGCAATGTTGACTAGGGTCTGGCCGCTGCGCTCGTGGAACAAGTTTCCGCTGTACGTTACGGGCATTACGTCGCCAATCAGGCCTATGCCGATGTCCCAGCCTACTGCGGTCGGGTCGTCGCTCACGCGAGTGCAAGCATCGCCTATCACTATAAGCTTCTTGCCGGACTTGACCGCATCTGCAATTTCCTTTCGGGCGGTCCTGTCGCACACTGGCGAGTTTTGCAATAGGATAATGTCAAAATTCTTGAGCACGCCGGGATAAATCGCTTCCTGGCGTATTGGGACTGCGTAGGCAACGCCCGCAAGGCGGTACTGCTCGCTGCGCAGGTAATCATTCAACTGCGGGGAAGGGCTTCCGACAACCGCAATGCGGATGTAAGCCTGGGGGAACAATCCACCCACCACAGGAACGGAACTCAAGTCGATGTAGCCGAACTTGGCTGCAATGAACAGGCCGAGCACGACGATGAGAATGATGGGAATGACGCTCTCAGCGTACTGCTGTCCCTTCTTGTTAAAGCCTTTAGCCATTGCCAGCATCACATCACCCGAAATTTTGCGTTTAAAAACCTTGAAAAATGCCTTGAACTTCAAACAATCAATGATTTGACGTTCTTTAAATCTACTGTTTCCCCGCGTTTATAAAGCTTGTTTTTTCACTCGACAAGAGTTTATACATATTTCGCGTTTTTGCGCCTGGATGGTTCAGCATGGCGCCAAATAATCAATGAGGTTCGTCAGGAACGTTGATGAATTGGACTGCTCTAGCGGGAAGGCGACGTAAACTATCTTTCCGGCGTAGCGCGTTTCAATGACGCCCGGATACACGGCGGAATTGTTTCCAGGGGTTACAACCTGGGCGACTATGCTCGTCTTGCTCGCATCCGGAAGAACCTGGACGAAACTAGTCGAAAGCAGGCCGTGCTGTTTTATCAAGCCGCGCACGAGAAGATGGTCGGGGTCAACAATGCGAAATTCCGTGGAAGTTGAATTGACTATAGAGCCAAAGCGGGCGTGCAGGTAATCTTCAAGCGCGCCAAAACCGCTTACGGTAGTATGGTTATAGAGGTACTGGTACCAAAGCGAGCTTTTCACTTGGTTCCAAGCGCCGGTCCACTGGGCGGAATTGGGCGTGACGTTGTAGGAAAGCAATTCGCGGTAGAACGTCTCGTTCTTAGTGCGTGCAAGCTGCAGGTCATAATCGTCTATGAATTGGTTTGAANNTTGAAAGCGAATCGCCGGACCACACCATTGTGCCGCCGGAATCCAAATAGCCTGAAATGGCATCCACTTGCCGCGTGGAAGCGGTCTTGAAATGCTCTACAACAAGCAAGTCGTACTTACGGAGTATGCCCGCCGAAAGTTCTTTCGCTTCAATGGGCTCAACGAGCGTAAATCCCCTCTTGCGGCTCAACTGCGCCCTCAAAGCCTGAGGATCGCCCAAACCATCCTGGCCGTAGAGAATGCCTATGCGGGATTTCCCTTGCACGACGTAAGTGCAGTAGGTGCCGCACCAGTTGATTCCCGGAACTTGCGAGCAGTGCACCCAGCCGAACTTCGTTACGACAACGAGCAGGGCTAGGACTAGGACAACGAGAATAATCAAGTTCGGCAGCACCCGCTCTATGCTTTCAAGCCCCGATTGCTGAGCCCCGTAGCGCGCCATGATTATGTTTAAATTAGCCGCAATTTAAATTAATGGTGTTAAAACAGCGTTAAATTCAATTGGTGATGTTATTGACCGAAGATAAAATTCAAGCCCCGCAATCCTCAACGGGAATCATGCGCTTTTACGACATTAACACGTCAAACGTCCAGCTTGACGCTATCGTAGTCGTGGGCTTTACAGTTGCAGTAATCGTATTGGAAATAATCCTGCACTTCGTTTGAGCAAAAGCTAGTCAGGCTACTGCGAAAACGCCTTTCTTTTTCTCGATTACCTCTCCCTCTTCCATCAACAGGGAGAGCACGGTCTTCGCGCCGTCTTCCGGAATCTTTGTTTTCTCGACTAGCGCAGGCATTGCCAGCGGCCCGTCCTTCAAGGCCTTCAGGATTTTCGCGCTGTTCACTTCGAGAAACTCGCGCGTGGCAAGATAAAAGTTCTTGTCGAAGCCGCGCACGCCGAAAACATTGCGTTTTTTCACTTCGTCGGCCAGGTCGTGCGAAACCTCCTGTGCCTTCTGCTCGCCGAAGACAACCACGAAGCCCTTTTGCTCGAGTTCGCGCTTGAAAAACGAATTGAGCCCGCTTGAAGCCGCAGTTGGAGCAGGAGTCGATCCTACGGTAGTAGATGGTTTCACAGGAGCGTTTTCAGCCGGATTTTTTGAAACGCCCTGGAGTTTATCGCGTGCCAGCTCCGCGGTTTTTTCCTTGCGCATCAAAGCAAAAACGCCCGGCTCAACTTGTATGAAATCGAGGTCCTCCCCGTCGTGCAGCGAGCTTGAATCGACCATGCTCTGGGGAATCACGATTGCCAAAGCATCTCCGTGCTTGAAAACCCTCACCCAAAACCCACCCTGGAAAATTAAATTGAAAAAATAAACGCAAAAGCCGGAACTCTAGCGATTATGGCGGAAGGCGGTTAGAAGTCTTTCCGTGGAAAACCGCCTGCGTACATGCGGGATGCTAAGAGCCTAACGAAGTATCGGCGTTGGCAATGGTAAAGATTTTGGATAAAGGGAAGGCAACGGCATAGGAATGGTAGTACAGCCTATGGGCGTGAAAGAATTCAGGTAGTACGAAACGCTGTTGGTGCAAGCGTAAGTGCATCCCGAAACAGAAGCGTCATTCCAGCCTGCTGGAGTGCCGCAGCGGTTGTTCGAGCCTGTGTTTGAAAGCGAACGGTACAAGTTGAAGTCTTGCGCATTATAGCACACTGTGTTCGAATTCAAGCTCTGACCCGAGGAAGGGCTGAACCTGATGCCCGAACCGAAATTGTTGAGCACGGTGTTGGACGAAAAGATGTTGTTATCACCGCTCGAAAGGGAAAAACCCATGCCGCCGCCTTCGTTCAGCAAATTGTGGTTGAACGTGTTTCGGGTGGAGCTTTGCACTGAAACGCCCGCAAAAGAGCTTCGGTTGAAAATGTTGTTTGAAATACCGGAATTAGTTACATAAAGCAACTCAAGCCCGGAACCGCCCGGCCTCTGGAGGACGTTGCACGATATGGAACTGCCACTCGAGTATTGGAGGACTATTCCCTTGGCAAAACCAGAGGGATTGGAATTGCGGACCGTATTGTTCTTGATAATGGCGCCATTTGCGTTGGAAACGGAAATTCCCGTTGAATAGTCGGTCAAGACGCAGTTCCTGATCNNGTCAACAACGCGGTTGGCGTTGCAGATGTTAATGCCGTTGGGAAGGCTGCCTCCGGCGAAATTCATCGCATTGAAGTTGCGCACGTCGCAATTGTCAGTCGCACTGAAAGCACACTCTGCATGCGCAGGGCTGCAGCCCGTGCCCGCAAAAACCAGCGGGGATTGGGCGATTGCAACAATTGAAAACGCCAGGAAGGCAGCGAAAAACGGCTTGAAAAAGCCATTGAAGAAATTAACCAAGCATATCACCCTTGCAACTAACACGCATTTTGCAACAAACTAGAAAAAAGAACAAATATAATTGGTTTAAACCCCCTTAAAAACGCCTTTGTCTGTGGACCAGGAAGGCCAGAAACCACTCAAGAGACTGGAAAAGTAATTAAGCCCTGTTCTTGAAATAGGTTAATATGGCAGCAGCAAGGAAAATCAAAACTCGCGTGGNNGCAGGAAAACCATTGCAAGACCCATATTACTTGCAGGCCGTTGACGTGGTTAGCCAAAGGCTTTCCGCAGGGCACACTCCGTACCCCAAAATACTTAAGGAGCTTGACGAGATAAAGAGAGACCACTTGGATTGGGCCGAAGCCCGAAGGCTGCACGGCGAGCAAGGAAAAAGTCGCTTGGGTTCGCACGAAATAGCGCTAAAACTCGACAGGAAAAACGGGGAAATTAAAAGCTGGCTGGAGGGGCACAGGCCCCATTCACTCGCCAATGCGCTCAGCCGCCTAAGCCGGAGGAAAAACTTTGTCAGCGAGGCATTCACCCCCGAAATGGCATTTTTGACAGCATTGTATAATGCACACCACCTTTACCCGGTTGGAAAGGCAGCGGGCGTAGCAATATACCGCCAGCACGGCCAGCTGTACGCAGAAGCCATTAGAACTTTCAATAGAATGGGAATTCACGTCACGCAAAACGAAGTTCCGGTTGTGCAATCAACGCAGCTAACCGAGCTGCTTGATAGATATACGAAGGGCCGCACTCAAACGCCGTTGAACATTCTGAAAAGCCATGAAACGATTCGTGCGTACTTGCGCGGCCTTGTGCTGGCCCACGGCGGGATAAAACTGAAAAACGGCAAGGGCGAAGGAAGGGTTTTCCACATCAAGGCACTTCCAGCATTCAAAAACGCGATAATACTATTCCCTAGGCTAGGCCTCATGCCGAAATTCAAGCCAGGCAAAAGCGGAAAAACAGTAAGCATAATTTTCTCAGGGCCGGAGTTGGAAAAACTCGAGCACAGCAGGCTCATTTCAAGAGAACACGCACGCGAACTGAGAACTTTCAGGAGGAGGGAAAAAATCAACAGGAAAGTTCGCACGCAGCACGACATTGAAACGGTTGAAGCGGTGCTGAAAATGCGGTCAGAAGGCAAGATGCCCAAACAAATAGCAGATGCTACGGGAGTGCATTTCGAATTGCCGAGGCTGTGGCTGAAAAAACCGCCGTTCGCCGCAAAACGCCTTGCCGACCACTATGCTTTTGCAAAAGCAATAGGACAACCCACCATGCTCNNGCCAAAAAGTTTAATATTATTTAGGTACAAGTGTTATCGTGCGTTGTAGGATTGTTTTTTCCCTCGCCGCCCTTCTGCTGGCGTCCGTTGCACTTGAAGTTTTCTCGCCCCCAGCCCAAGCCCTGTCGGAATACGGTTTTCTCCTTGAAAACAAGCCGCTTGGCTTTTCATACTATTCGCTATACCCCAAAAGCTGCTCGGGCTTCAGCAAAGCCAACCTTTCGCTTGCCTCCAACGCACGCGGAGACTTCGCGTTCTCCAAAGCCTCGCAGGCTTTGAATGATTTGCGCAAGGCCAAAGCCCATGCCCTCCTCCAGCCTACGTTCTTGACCATAGGCACCCTTGCAGCGTACCGGCAGTATTCTTCACTTTGCTTTGCCTACGGCCAGAAAGCCCTCAAGGAATCAGTTGAAGCGGCCAAGGAGGGGTTGTCAATTATTGACGGCCATTCTGCAAAACTGGAAAAAATGATTGGGCCTGAATTCCAAGGATTCGCAGGCGGGATAATATCCGAGCTAGGGGAAGCGAAATACGCCATTGAAAAAAGAAATTCTTCAGGCAAGGGCTTCGGAAGCCAGTTCGTGAAAACCATTCAAATAGTCAATTTCACCCCGTCTTCCCGGGCAATTGCAGCCGCAGTCCAAGCCCTTGTTGGAAAGGCAAGCCTTCTTGAAAGCGAAGTTTCGCTTGACGACAGGGTTTCACAGGCGATTTTCCTCCTCGAAAGGGAAATGGAAACTTTGCGAGAGCAGAACGGGCTCCTTAAAATCCAGGTGAAAAGCCTGAAGGACGCCCTTCAAGCGGAGAAAATACGCGGCATCGGAGAAGACGCATTCTACCTGGTGGGAAAAGCAGAAGCCATAAGCGCTGAATACGATTTGGAATCTTTCGAGCAGGATTTCAGGAAAGCGGACGAGGATGAAAAAACCGCTTCTGAAAAACTATCCCAGGCTGAAGCGGATTTGAAAAAGGCCGACGCCGGCTATGCAAGCAGGGCAATAGAAAAAATGCGCGGCGCAAACGCATTGCTGCAAGGCGCCCAAGAAACGCTGGGGGCAATGGCTGAAAGAAGCCAGGCGCTTGAAAGCGGCTTGAAAAAAAGGCTGCTGCAGGAAAAGGCATCGGTTGAACAAATGATGCAAAACGCCAACGCATTTGCAGCGGCCAACGCCCGCAGCCTGCTTGCAAAAGGCCTGCAGCCTTCTGCGCTCGCGACGCGGGGAGAGAGGATTTTGTTCTACCTGCAAAAAATAACGGAAATGCAAGACCTCCAAGCAATCCTGGGGGAAACGGTGGGTGAAAGCGAGCTGAAAGACAGGGTAAAGGCAAAGGCAGGCGTCCTCCGCGAGCTTGTTGAACGCGCATTGAGGGACGCGCCGCTTGAATTCGAGCAAAACCGGTTGGGCGAAATAGAAGCTTCGCTTGCCACGGCAAGCATTGAGGAATATCCGTTTTTCAACGGCCAGCTGGACGAACTGCATTCAAGCGCCATCGCAATGCTTTACGGAAAATATTCGGCCTTGGGGGAGAAATACGGCAAAGCCCTTTTCCTCTCGCCGTTTTTGGGCGAAGCGCAGCAGCAGAAGGTTTTGCAGCTGCAGGGGTTTTTCGAAACAGGCGACATTAACGTAGAGGACGCTGCAGGGAGCCTCAGGAAAATCGGAGGCACGCTGGATGAAATAATTTCACAGGCTGAAGCGAAAATCCCGGCAATACTGCAAAAGCACTTGCTCGACCAAGCGTCCGTTGAAAAACAATTCGACACGCCAACCGTCGGCGAAGAAACAACCGTAAGGCACAAAATCACTTTCCGAAACCTGCTGCCATTATCAACACCCAAGCAAATCGAGCTCAACGTGCAGGTTCCACCAACGGCGGGCATAACCCAAAAGGGCGAGGGAATGACAATAGGCGCGAAAAGCGTTTTCCTTTCAGGGGTTGCGGAAGGCGGCGAGTATTCCGTCGAATTCGAGACGCTGGAGAAAATTGCAGGCATCAAAAAAAGCCAGTTGAAAGTCGTTTCGGCGGATTTGCTTGAAGCAAATGCCGAGGAAAAAATCGTTTTCACTTCAACCGAAGACACGGAAGTGCTGCTTTTGCTCAACCGCCCTTTCCCGCTTGAATACGCCGAAGCCGATTCGGGCAAGACCATGTTCTTTTCAGGAGAAAGCTCTTCGGAAATCAGGGCGCTGGTCAGCGCGGCAAAAGGAGAAAACCAAGTTTCTTTCAACTACGCCATTCCCAACCCTGTGGCATTAAACCGCTCTTCCCGCACCATTCAAAACGGCAACGAAAGCCTTTTCGAAATGGATTTTCAGCTTGAAAGCAAGTACGCCGAACTGCACGGCTTCAAGGCAAGCCTGACCGAAGAGGCGTGCGAGCCGCAATCCGGGCCTGCCCAGCCAACTGTTTCAGGCAGTGCGAACGCAAAGGTTTCCGTTGACGGCGGAATAATGGAAATAATTTTCGAGGAGGATGAATTCAAGAAGCTCGAAACCAAGGAAGCCAGGGTGTTCCTCCACTGCATTCCCCAATCGCAATTTCCCGCAGGCAATGGCCTTGGACAAGTTGAAACCAGTTCCCCGAACGCCTATCCCGACCCCGCCCTCGCAAAAGAATTGTGGAACCAAGTTGGCGAAATAGGCAAGGCTTGCGCCGAGTGCGTCGCTCAAGCGAAAAAGCAACTGCTGTTGGGTGATTTGGCTCAAGCGGAAATCGAACTGCAGACTGCAAGGCAAAAAGCTGCGGAAAAACAAGATTCGCTTGCAGCCGAAAGCCGGGCTTTCCAAACCCTGTCGCAGGATTTTGAAGGGTTTAGGGACGACACTCTCGAGGCAATTGCCGAGTTCGACAAGGCATTCACCCCGTCTGAAGAAAACGCCTGGGAGCTGGGCAAAAACTTGCTCCACCAGCAGGGCAAGAAAACCAAGGGCGGCTTGGAAAAGCTCTTGGCTGCAGGGCCGAAAGCCAAAAACTCCCTGCAGTTGAATTCCACGCTCGGACAGGCTAAGGCAAAGCTTGAAAGCCTCATGCAAACGCTCACGCAGCAAAGGGAAAAAGCCCAGCAGGAAATCGAGCTTGCCGAAGAAAAGCAAACGCAATTCGGCAATGCTGAAACCAAGGGGATTTTGGCCAAAGCGCAGGACTTGAGTTCCGAAGGAATGCATTTTACGGGCTGGACAGTTGCAAGGGATTTGAACAAGTTATTCAAAAAACAGGAGGCGGGGCAAGGGAAAGGGGAAGAGGGCAATTCCATCGTGCTCGGCGCTGCCGGAGCGTTTGTTTTAATAGCACTGGCGTTTTTCTTCCTACGCCGAAAGCCGCCGGAAAATACCGAAGGCTCCGGGCTTGGGCAGGAAGGTTTTGCGAATGGGATTTCTTGACTTTCTTTTCAAAAAAAAGCAGTTGAAGCAGCACGAGCTCAAGTGGAAACTGCCGGAAATGCGCGTCACTTTCCCCATCAAGGACGCGGAAAAAATGGTTTACGGCCTCAAGAAAAACAAGGCAGTATTCTCGTCCGGCGGGGAGTATTTCGACATAATCCACTCGAAACAGTACGGCGACGCGGTTTTCGCGTATTTCATAGTGCGCAGCGAGAAGCTCACGCAAAAGGAAACGCTGTTGTTCGACGGCTACATGCTGCAGGAGGACGACCGGCTTGGCTTTGAAGTGCAAAGCAGCTATTCNNGACATCATCACCCTGCAGTTGGCTGAAACCGCTCAAGAGCAGCAAGAGGCCCAAGCAGGACAGGAGAAAGGCAAAGGCCAGCAGGGAAAACTATTCTAAAAAGGCTGGAGCCTCTGTGGGCTTAAAACCAAATGCAGTTAAAAGTCTTTTACTCAGTTTAATTTATGCCACTTAACCCGAAGGAAAAAACTGCAGCGTTAAGGAAAGCGCTTGAAGACCCCGCGTTTAAAGAAGCGAGGAGGATTAAGGCAAACCAATTGCTGAGAATCCGAACGCCGGCACCCAAGGTAAGACAAGTTTTAGATCAAATGCTTGAGGACTACACCTATTTTTCTCAAGCGCAACGCCTAAGTGCAGAGAGCCATAAAACAGGTGCGATAGCGGCGATGCTGAAAAGAAACGCACGTCAAGTTAGAAATTGGGTTGAAGGAACAAGGAAACCTCAAAGTATTGCACAACCCTTTGTTGGGGGCAAGAAGAAACATAAAGTTTCTGGGGAATTCACGCCTGAAATGGCGTTTTTAACCGCAGTATATACTGCAAATCATGCGCCTTTAAGCGGGGACGGCCATCAAATAAGCATATTCAAGGGCAAAGGGGCGCAGGAAGAACTCTATCAAGAAGCTACTCAAGCACTAGGAAATGCGGGCGCAAAAGTTAAAATTACCAAAAAAGGCGCGGTAATCAATTCGACTTCACTGGCAGACTGGTTAGAAAAGTATAGCACTAGAAAAACCAGCGTTCCCTTCCACCTGCTGGACACTGAAGACAAGATAAAGCAATACTTGCGCGCCTTAATCATGGCACACGGCACAATCCACAAGGGACGGGATGCAATTGCAAGCAATATGAAAATAGAGGCACTGCCTGCCTTTTCTAAGGCAGTTGTTTTATTTCCCACGCTAGGCCTGTTTCCCACGTTCACAACTAGAAAAAACGGGCGCGTGACAGTCATGTTTAACGGCATCGAACTGAAAAAACTGGCCGAATCAGGTTTGCTTGGTGAAACTCACGGAAAAAAAGTTGAAGAAAACTTGAGAGAAATTGACAACATGGAACGTGGACGCACCAGTCACGGTTTGGACACCGTTGAAAAAGCGCTCAGACTGGTACAGCAAATGAAAGACCCAAGTAAAATAGCCAGTGAAACCGGAGTTAGCGAAATCACCATAAGAGGCTGGGCCCACTCCGCTCCCACATCTGCGCAAAGGCTCGCGAGGCACTATCAGATTGCAGAAAAAATAGGCTATCCCGTCGACCACCTGCTCAAGTGGCCGTTTGCACTCCAAAGAGGGATTAACTCAATTGAAAGAACGAAAAGTACAAAGAAAAAATAAGTGAAAAACAAAAGTAAAACGGGATTATTGGAAAAACCCACTATTCGTCTTCTTCGCCTTCCTCCCACTCGTCTTCGTCCCACTCTTCCTCTTCTTCCCAATCGTCTTCATCCTGGGCCTTCAATAATTGCATGTCCAGTATTCACCCCGAAAAAAACTTCGAAAAAACATTTCAAGCGACTACGCAATAATAACCCGCAAGCTTTTTTAAACCTTTTTCCATATAGCGTTTTTCAATCAATCCAGAAAACCCTTGAGTTTTTCCCGTATTTTAGCGAATTCCGGCATCCAGTTCACCCGGTCTCCCTTGCGCTTGGCCAAAACCTTCCCCGGGGATAAGGGCATGGTGAAATCAATTTCAACAATCTTGCCTTCCTCGTAATTCTCTGAAGCTTTAATCGAGCAGTAATCAAGCATTTCGGCCATCACGTTTTCCTTCACTTTCCACGCAGGATAGCCGCGCTTTTCAAGCCTTTTTTTCAAAGCGAGCGGCTCGC
>DUGE01000084.1 GCA_013331595.1 Microcaldota archaeon
GCATCCACTTCCACCAAATCCCCGTCCTTGAGCACGCGCGTGGCTATTTTCGTGCCAATCACGCACGGTATTCCCAACTCGCGGGAAACGATTGCTGCATGGGAAGTTACACCCCCCTGCTCGGTCACTATTGCAGCGGCCTTCTTCATTGCCGGCACAACATCCGGATTGGTTGCTATTGCAACGAGAATGTCGCCCTTCTGCATTTTAGGCAAGTCAGAAGGCGAAAGCACTATCTTCACCGTTCCTTTCGCGTAACCAAGGCAAGCGCACTGGCCCTTAAGCTCCATGATGCCTTCCGCAATTTTGGGTGTTGCCCCTTCAGCCAATTTTTGTGCTTCCGCGCCAGTGAAAAACAGGTCGTGCCCCTCTTCCGAGTAAAGCACGCAGAATTTCTCCCTCTCGGCAAGCTGGTGAACGTCGAAAGTCCCATCCAGCAAAAGCTGTTTGTATTCAGGCCACAGCATGAAACGCGCTTGGCTTACGGGAATGTTGAAGTGCAAGGCAATCTCCCGGAAAACAGGCCTCAGCAAGTAAAGCGAGCGCAGCTGGGCATAGCGCCTATGGAGTTTCGTAATCATGAATCGGCCGAAAACGTGGAACAGACGCTTGTGCTTATCGTCAATTGCAAGTTTTTCCATCAGGTTTTGCTTTTCAAGTTGCTTTATTTTCAAGTCGTTGTTGAAACCCTCAAGCTCTTGCGCAGGCGATTTCTCCTGCTTGAAGTAAGTAGCAAGTTCCTCGGCAAAATGCTCTAGAGGCGCAGGCTCGCCAACCCAAAGGGCGGTAATAGGCGCGTATTTAGCGTAATAGTTGTCAAGCATTGTTTTAACATTGCCATTAAGCGCGGCAACAATTTCCGCCGGAGTCTTGTGGGTGAAAAGCGTGCGGTGGAAATCGTCATTTTCTATTTCAATTGCAATGCGCAGAAACTCCTCGTGCTGCATCGCCTCGGTGCTCTTGTCGTCAGGCGAAGTCAAACCCACAAAGAACGTGTTGACTTCCTCTTCGGAAGACGCCTTCGTACGCAAATATTTCTTGAGCAGCTCCGTGAATTCCGGGTGGAACATGTCAGTTGCGTTGGAAAGCCAGCCCCACTCGTAAAGCTCAGTGTGGAGCGTCAAATGTTCATCGAGGATATTCCATAATTCCTTGTTGGTTTTTCCTGCGAGGCTTTGCGGGATTCCGTTCGCGTGCTTTTCAAGGGCGTCCGAGTATTTCACGATGTTCTCGTTTATCGAATCACCGTACGCCGGGTCTCCGTCGATTTTTTGCACGAGGTTGAGGGCAAAATCCAGCGCATTTTTCTTTCCGTAGTAGAAACTCATGTCCGTGCCTTTGAACACGCCGAGGATTTTCGAGTAGTTCATGCCGCAGCTGCTGTGCATGTTGTTGACGAACGACCTGAGCCAAGTCTGGCAGAAGAAAAAGTCGATGTTCGGAATGTCTTCCGCGGTCATCCACCCGTCGCCGTCTTTGAAAAACTTCAAGTTGTCTTGGTTCAAGTTCGCCATGCAAGAAGCCTGCACAGACAAGGCAATAACAGTTCAACCGCCGTAGAGCGGGCGGTTTAAATAGAAAGGCAAAAAAAGTCGCTAATCCGAACCTCGATTGCTTGGCGCAACGGAAAGCGAATCGCCGAACAAGGTCAAAAGCTTTCCTTCAGCCTTGCGCAAGTGCTCGGCCATGGTTGAAGGAGAAACGCCCATTTTCAGAGCAAGGTCTTCAATGGTCGTTTTCTTCGGCAATGTATAGTAGCCTTTGCTTGAAGCCAGCAAGAATGCTTCACGCTGTTTTTCCGGCAGGTGCTCGGTAACAAGCTTGAACTTCAAAAAATCCCGGGAATTGAAGAGCGAGCGGGGCAGCTGCGACTCCAAGTATTTCTTCGAGCGAACCTTGAATTCAGTGTCTTCCTTGAGCAAGCTTGAAAGCATTCTCAACTCCCTGTCTGAAGGCACTATGAGCGTTGCAAGGTCGCGGCCGTCTTTTGTAAGAGTTGGAAGCAACGGGACACTGCACGTGCGCATGAGCTTGGCAAGAATCAGCGAATCGTGGGTGCAGATTATGTCCGCCAAAGCCCAGGANNGTGGGGGCTTTCACCCAGCATCCTAATGAGCTTTCCAACGTCCGAAGCTTCAAGCTCGAAAAGCCCTTGTTCAGTAGTCCTGTTGAACCTCAAGGGCGAAACCAGGAGGATTTTCCCTCCCTCTAATTTTTCAACTGCCCGAATGCACCAGCAGGGGTGGATGTACTCCAAATCAATCAGAATTGGCCTTTCCTTTCGCATAGGATAAAGTAGAACACCCATGCTTTAAAAACTTTAAAGCGCTTATAACTCGGTAATCAAGGGAAAAACAACGAGGTGGNNGGGAAGTGTTTGAATTACCCAAGCTGGAATATGCATACAATGCCCTAGAACCGTTCATTGACGAGCAGACGATGACCATACACCATACGAAGCACCACCAGGCTTACTTGGACAATTTGAACAAGGCGGTTGCCGGAACGCCATTAGAGCAAACGGCGGTTGAAGACATTCTCAAGGACTTGAACAAAGTTCCCGAGGGCATCCGCACTGCAGTGCGCAACCACGGCGGAGGGCACTACAACCACTCGCTATTCTGGAAGATGATGGCACCCGGAGCAGGAGGACAGCCTTCCGGCGCGTTGAGTGATGCAATCACTGCAAAGTTCGGCGGTTTCGACAAGTTCGTCGAACAATTTTCCGCAAGCGCCATGGGCCGCTTCGGCTCGGGCTGGGCTTGGCTCGTTTCAACCCCAGGCGGAATGGAAATAGTTTCAACCGCAAACCAGGACACGCCTTTGAGCGAAGGCAAAATGCCCTTGCTTGCGCTCGACGTATGGGAACATAGTTATTACTTAAAATATCAAAACAA
>DUGE01000095.1 GCA_013331595.1 Microcaldota archaeon
AAAAACCTGCCGGAAAAAAACCGGAGTGGGCTAATAAGACGGGTTTAACGCATAGGGCAGGAAGACCGATTTCCTGGAAAAGCGGAAATCCTTTAAACCAATAGCGGCTATTTCTGTTTGAAGGAAGTTGGTTTAGTTGAGGATTTACATTCTGCTAGTAGCTTTGATGGTTGCAATACTATTGCTATACACTTTATGGCCCAAGCCCTTGCAGCCTTTGACTGAAGAGCAGGCCAGGCAGTTCGTAATGCAAGACCTTTCGTCACTCCAGGCTGAATCGCGCATAGTGAGCAGGGGAAGCCAGGGCGATGGCAGCTGGCAGTTCGACGTTCTCGTAACTCAAAACCAGCATTCCGCCTGCCCGACTGTTGAAAGGCGGCTTTACAAATTGCCGCCAGTAAGCTTCAGGCCCGAACAGTTCATCAGCGAGTGCTACGAGCGAAATAACCTGCTCTACCGGGAGGAAGCGCTCATCAACTCGGCGAAAAAGCTCGGCATAGGCGAAGGGTACGGCTGTGCGTTTTCCGTAAATTCCAACTGGGTTGCTGAAAAGAGCTATTGCCCGAGGGCGGACTTCGAACTTGTTTCAGCGTGCGCAACGGGAATGCCTGCAGACTCGTGGGTTTCCTACTGGGAGCACGACGGAACGACGAGCATAAACCGCATCTATAAAGACGGCAGCATTTCAAGCTGCTGAACAGTGCGGCCGTTTTGCGAAACTGCAAAATTCCCCTTTAAGTTTCTAAAGCACTAGCATCAGCAGGCCTATGAGGAAGAAGAACAAGCCCAGCCACAACAGCCCGCCGTAAAAAAGCGTTATGAGGACTGCAAACCAGCCTTGGTTCGAAAACCAAAGGAAGTAAGTGCCGAAAAACAATATCAAGCCCAAAAGAAGGCTTATCACGCCGTACTTGTTCAACTCCATCAATACCACCTTTTCAAGCGAAAACTAGCATAACCTACTACTGCAACGCTGCTTTTAAAAGTGTTTTTGCAAAAAAAATCACGAACCAAGGCGTTAAAGAACAGGTTAAAAACTTTAACGGCAATTTCTCTTAAGGTGGTTGTAATGAACGGTCCAGGATGCGGATGCTGCTGATAGCGAATAAGCAAAAGGCTTATTCGCTAGTCGCAAATCACTTCTAAAAAAGTGATTTGCTATGAAAACAGCGCACCCAAAAAAATTCGTAACAATGCAATATTGAAAACCAGAGGTTTAAGGAAATGACTAAACACCAAGTTAAAATATTCACCACTCCCACTTGCGTTTACTGCCGCCTTGCAAAAGACTTTTTCAAGCAGAACAACGTCGAATGGCAGGAAGTGGACGTCGCGAAAGACAGGAACGCGGCAATGGAAATGATAGACAAGAGCGGCCAGATGGGCGTTCCCGTAATTGAAGTTGACGGTAAAATCATCATCGGCTTCGACAAGCCTGCATTGAAGCAAGCGTTGGGACTCTCGTAGCTACTTACGGCTGGCCAAAAAACGGTTTATAGCGTCCTCTAGTTTTGAAGAAGCTACAAGCATTCTTCCTTCAGGCCCTCCTGGTTCAATATGGCCGGGAAACTCAGCCCGGATAGCTCCAAGATTTTCTGCATGCTGCCGATTAAAGCCTTCAAAAGTATAACCAAATTGCAACAAGTTTGATAAGGACTCGTGCATTCCAGGGTGTTCGGCGGAAAGTCTTTCCAATTTTTGACGTAGTTCTGGCATAATGACTATTTAGTCAAAAACGAATATAAAAACCCCTCATCAAGCGCTCGGCCTATCGTGAAAAACCGGTAAACGGGAAACTTTAAACTGCAGCAAGCTTTGTTCGGAATCCTATTCCGGAAATTGAAATTGCATTTTTAACTATTCTCAGCAAACGCTTTGGAAAACGCGCGTGAATATCTTCCGAACAGTGAGTTGTTCCACGACTGATTAACTCCCTGCAGACACTGCGTATCCTATCATACGGCCGAGAGCCGGAATCAGAAGCTTCACGTCCTCCAAGATTAGTCAAAACAACAAGCGCACCATCATGGTCGCGCAACTGCACCACGAACGAACCCCTTGCACGCGGGTGAGGATATATCTTCAGGAGCCCGACTTTAGGAACTGGACGTTCAACCATGATTCACACACGACTTTTAAAATATAAATCAATCCCTAACGTAAACGCCTTTTTGTTCCAAAGCACGCTTGAGGTTGTCGGCAAAATCTTGCGACGCGCCTTTCTCAATTCGAATGGTGCATCCCTTAATCCCGCGGCCTAAAAGAACGTTTGCGATTGAAACATAAGTCTTCGGGTTGAATCCCGGCGCTTCAATGGTCCTGGGCCTTGAAGTTGGGTGTTGCAAGACACCAAGGTGAATTTCATGATTTCCAGAAGGCAACTTCTGGATAATAATCGCACGGGTCATCTCTCTAACTAAAGCCATTTTCAAATCATCTTCATTGAGTCCGTGCGTTCTACCACAATCTTTTTCCTTGATGGTCGTAAACTGGAACTGCATATTTTTTAGCCAACGCAAGAGCATAATCCAAGGCAGTAGGAGATTTTTTTCCCGTTAATCTTCGTAAATAAGCATTACAGTCTTCGCGAATATTTCTTTTTTTCTGCTCTGCCAAAAGATTTCCAAATTTATGTCCTGCGCCAGTAAGCATAACCAATGCATTGTCATAAGAATCAGCGGACGGCTGGGGCATAATAACTGGCGCACGCAATTCAGCGGTATTTACTACTAAGGCAAAAACCTCATGCGGTTCGATTTTATCTATGTTGTATTCAGGATGCCCCCATTCCACAAGCTTACTTCCACCATATCTTGCAAAAATACCGACATTACCGCCCCAGGAGCCAAGACTAGGTGGCCTAACATTTGGAAAACGGTATACTGAAACAGCATTTGGATCCTTATAACCGCCAATCGGCCATTGTTCCCTATACGGAAAACCTCGCTTTTTAGCTTCAACTGGGCTTAAAACGCCGTGCCTTAATGCCGCTTCCAAACGGTGGACTTGAGTTTCGTGAAAAACGATTGGTTGCAAAGACCCGAGGAACCTACTCTCGTTGAGCTGTTCGAGATTAGCTGGTGCTCGGGAATGTTTTAACACTCTAGCTTTAGCCAAAAATCTCACACCATTTTCATCGAAACGCGGCTTTCCGCCATTCGTTCAATCGCGTAAAGCATTACGGTCAAATAGAAAGCGTAAACTATGACTTCCAGCCAGCTCGGGTCGTCGA
>DUGE01000021.1 GCA_013331595.1 Microcaldota archaeon
GAAAGACTTTATTGGTTTGCTATATGTTAGGCACGAAAGAGCAAAACAACTGCTTGCCGAGATGCTCAAAGCTTTCAAAACATTTGCGCCTGCAGTTGAGTACAAAAGAATAGAATTAACGCCACAGGAAGGAACTACAAGCCAAGAGATTCATTTGCTTTACCGTGCAATGCCGATAATGATAAGGATAATCAAAAAAGCGCAAGAAGAACTTGGAAAAACGGCAAGCTGAATTAAACCCAGAGGAAAATCGCTGGCACAATAAACAAGCCGATTAGTGCGGAAACGAAGAAAATCGAGGCTGCCAACTCTACGTCAAGCTTTTCCCGAGCGGCGAAAGCAAAAATCAGCATTTCAATTCCTTAAACAGCTCTTGCGCGCGGGAGAAGGAAACGGCCTTCTCCTTAACCATCCTTTCCGCAATCGCATCAATCATTGCGCCCTTGGCGCCAGCGCTTGCAGCAAGGGTCTTCGCATGCAAACTCATATGGCCTTTTTGGATGCCCGTGGTGGCCAAAGCCCTTAGGGCGGCAAAATTCTGTGCCAGCCCAACGCTCGCAATAACGCCGGCCAACTCCCTCGCGCTCTTGACGCCCAAAATCTTCAAGGCAACTTGCGCCAAGGGATGGATTTTCGTTGCTCCACCAATTATTCCAACAGCAATCGGAAGTTCGATTTCACCCACCAGGTTTCCCTTGGCATCTTTAGAATATTTAGTCAAAGGAAGATATTTCCCGCTTAGGGAAGCGTAAGCGTGCGCGCCTGCCTCAACAGCTCTCCAATCATTTCCCGTTGCTATGACGACCGCATCGACTCCATTCATTATTCCCTTGTTGTGCGTCGCAGCACGGTAGATGTCAGCGCAGGCGAATGCATAGCAATCGAGAATTGCTTCAACCACTTCCGCGCCTGAAATTTCGCCCTTGAAGCTCTCTTCCAAAGCTTTCCGCGTCCAAACGGCTTTCGCTCGAGCCAGGCGTTTCGTGGCCAAATTGCTTATGATGCGCAGCCGCGCTTTGCCGCCCGAAAGCTCTTCGAGCTTAGGCGCAAGAGCCTCGCACATCGTGTTGACTGCATTTGCGCCCATCGCATCCAGCACGTTAACTTCAAGATAAACCGCAATCATTTTCCCACGGTCGGTGTCCAAGACTTTCGCGCTCAGTTCCACTGGCCCGCCGCCGAGTTTTATGAGAGTCGAATCCTTGGTCTTGGCGAAATCCATCAGCTCTTGTTTTGCGGCGTGGATTTTTTTAACCGCATCATCCGGCTTCAATGCCCCGACCAACTGGATTTCCCCAATCATGACGGGCGAGTCGGCAACAGCAATAAACCCGCCGTTCTCGCGGCATAATTTCGCCGCGTTCGAAGCTGCGGCAACAACGCTCGGCTCTTCCAACGCAAAGGGAACCAAGTAGTCTTTCCCGTTGATTTTGAAATTAGTCGCAACACCCAGAGGAAGCGCGTGCGTCGAGTAAACGTTTTCAATCATGCGGTTGGCAGTCTCAAAATCCAGCGCTCCGTATTTCTTGAGCAAAGCTATTTCACTTTCACTAAGGCCGGCAAAGCCATTTAGTGCCGCAAGCCGCTCGTCCAAGCTTTTCTTGTAAAATCCTTTTAGTTCTGAAGAGGCCATTAGAGGAAATGGGCGGAAGGAAATTTAAACGCTCTTGGCTTTGAGGAATGACGAAAAGGCAGATTAATGGGAAAAACAACAGCGTATTATGAGATTTTGGGAGAAATTCGACTTTTCGCAAAGCGAACATGCTGACGGCCGGAAGATTTTCAACTACATAGCCCGCGGAAGAAAATCATTAAGGCAAAGGCTGCACGAATTGGCCTACGCGTACATCAGCAGGGACGTTTACCACGGAAAGTGGAAGCCCATGATGGAACGCAGAAAACAGGCGATTTCAAGCGCCCCAAGTCCGTTCATTTCCACTCTCGCCAACGGAGAGATAGGCGAAAGGGCAAAAACGCTTAGGGCTATGCTCGCTGCAAGTGAACTCACAGGACCAAAACAATTAGTGATTTCAGTGCGCGAACAATATTTTCCAGATGATGTTGATCTTAAAAAAAAGAAACCGGGCAAACACTATGTTTTCAGTTTTTTTCCTGAAAAGGAAGACTTGCTAGACCACGATTTTGAACAGGCGGAAAAAAAGCCAAGGTTAGTACCTGAAATGAGAAAGCCGGCAGACTTGGATTTAGACAGGATGGCTGATGAAGTTGGGAACGGCGAATCGCAGGCAGTTGAAGGAACCCTAGGGCACGTGCTGCTAACCGTTGCAGGCAGGCAAGCAACAATAGTGGAAAATCGCGCCTACAAGGTTTCGCAGGAAACGGCCACAACGCTTTCAGTGAAATACCCCAACTGGCAAAACGCCCTAGAGCAGGCGGCCAAATTGTTCTGCCAGGAAAAAGGACTGCAATTGAGGAAATCAGCCAAAAAAAGGTAAAAACGATTAAATAGCGGTTTAACTATCAGTTTACTGTGCGTTTCACTATGAAAACAACTATCGCTTTTGAAGGCTATTTGGATTTGGTGCTGCAGCGGGCAGTTGACTTGGGCATTGCCCGGTCGAAGACCGACGCCATCCGCCTGGGAGTTTTCGAGCTTAACAATAAATACCACTTGGCCGAACAACCTGAAACAAACCTCGTGATTAAAAAAATGCAGAAGCTCGATGATGAAACTCGGGCTGGAAAAAGGAAGACGTTGAGCGAAGAGGACGTTCTCAAGAAGTACCCCCACTTGAGAAAAACTATGAAGGGGTAAAAATCAATGGATTTGGAAAGCTATTCCCTGCGTTTCGATGAAGGCTGGGATAAACACTTCAAAAAATTCGATGCTTCGATTCAAGAGCATTTAATGAAGAAAATCAACCAGCTTAGGCAGCCGCTGAATCACCGCCACATGAAGCAAGGCCTGCCTTATTTTGTCGAGGAAGTCGGCGGCTATCGCTCCAAACAAATCCTTCAAGCGGCTTCCAGCGTATCTTTTTTTAGATTTAATTTCAAAGCCGAAGGTATTTGCCAACAGTCGCGGCAGATGTTCTCGCATGTAAAAATATAAAAAAAGCGCATATAACCTTTTTCCAATTGCATGAAAAAATGCGCACAAATTTACTTTGCCGATTGTCGAAGTGCGATGCGTTTTTTAACTGAACCGGGCAGTATTAGTTTTCAGGCAGTTTTTTGTAAGGTTTCAACCCACTATAGCAAACCAAGAAAAATTTTGGTTGATTCGTCTTGGTTTGCAACTAGCAAAACTGGGAGTGCCTGAATTATTTTTCAGTTTCGCTATAGCGTGGAAAAGGTTTTTCGAATGGTTAACGCGAAGATTGAAAACGTCGGCATTGAAGGCTACGGCGCCTACATCCCGCACTACAGGATTACGGTTGAGGAAATAGCGAAAGTTTGGAACAAGAATGCCAAGCACATTAGCGCAGGCTTGGGAGTAAAGGAAAAGGCGGTTGCAGGCTGGGATGAAGATTCCGCAACCATTGCAGTAATGGCCTCGCGCTATGCTTTTGAAAGCGGGAAAATCAACCCCCACAAGATTGGCGCTATTTTCATTGGCTCGGAGTCAAAGCCCTACGCAGTAAAACCAACAGCGACAATAGTGGCCGAAGCCTGCAGGTGCAGCACCAACCTCACTGCAGCGGATTTGGAGTTCGCCTGCAAAGGCGGCACTGTGGGAATACAGGCTTGCGCAGGAATGGTTTCAAGCAAAATGATTCAAATGGGCTTGGCAGTAGGCACGGACGCTGCCCAAGGCAGGCCTAATGACGCGCTGGAATTCACTGCAGCAAGCGGTGGCGCTGCATTCGTGATAGGCAACGAAAAACCCCTTGCTTCGATTAATTACTCCTATTCATTCACTACGGACACGCCTGACTTTTGGAGGAGGCAGCACGCGGAATTCCCCAAGCACGCAGGGCGCTTTACCGGAGAACCGGCGTACTTCAAGCACGTCATGGCAGCGGCAAAAGGCCTAATGGCAATAGCAGGCACAAGCGCAAAAGATTATAATTACGCGATATTCCACCAGCCCAACGGAAAATTCCCGGTCAAGGCAGGCGCGGACTTGGGATTTGCGCCAAAACAACTGGAAACAGGGCTCCTGACGCCAATCATAGGAAACACTTACAGCGGCGCAAGCATGCTCGGCTTGGCTGCAGTGCTAGACGTGGCCCAGGAAGGCGACCGGATTCTTTGCGTTTCTTACGGGAGCGGCGCAGGCAGCGATGCATTCGACATTACGGTTACGAAAGAAATAGCGCACAAGCGCACCAACCCCGCAGTGAGAAAGCAAATCGAGAACAAGGAATACATCAATTACGCGACTTACGCGAAATTCAGGAAGAAAATCAAGGACTTGGAGTGAAATAAACTTTCTTTTTAGGAAAAAGAAAGTTTAATCAAAGAAAAACAAAAAACGAAAGTAATGGGATTAAATTCCGCGGGTTGGAAAAGTAAAAACAGGATTGATTGAAAAAAAACAAAGCAACGGGCGAAAATCAAAAAGTTGAAATTTGCAGAAGGAATTTCCAAACAGTATGGCGTGATGAAAATGCGTTCTGTTTCTGTTATCGGCGTAGGCCTTTCAAAGTTCGGCGAAAGGTGGGATGCCAGCTTCAGGCAGCTTGTGGCCGAAGCCGGAATAATGGCGTTGCAAGACGCGAAAATCGACGGCAGCACAATTGAAGCGGTTTACGGTGGCTGCATGGCTTCAGGCCGGTTCATAGGCCAGGAGCACGTCGGAGCATTGATTGCAGACCAGCTTGGCTTGAACCCCATTCCCTCAACGCGCCTTGAAGCGGCTTGCGCAAGCGGCAGCGTCGCATTCCGCAATGGATATCTCGCAATTGCAAGCGGCATGCACGACGTTGTTGCAGTTGGCGGAATGGAAAAAATGACTGAAGTCAGCGTGGAAGATGCTGCAACTGCGTTGGGAGGCGCTGGAGACCAGGAGTGGGAGCTGTTCATTGGCGCCACTTTCCCTGCACTTTACGCGTTAATCGCAAGAAAACACATGCAGGAGTATGGAACAACTGAAGAACAGATGGCGGCCGTTGCAGTGAAAAACCACGACAACGGCTCGAAAAACCCCTTCGCGCAATACCAGAACAAAATCACGATTGAAATGGCAATGAATTCCTCAATGATAGCATCACCACTCAAGCTTTTCGACTGCTCACCCATAACCGACGGCGCTGCAGTCACAATCCTATGCGAAACTAGCAAGGCGAAAAAGCTCGTGGAACAGCCAATCGAGATTATCGCAAGCGGACAGGCGAGCGACACGCTTGCCTTGGCAGAACGCAAGAGCTTGACCGAATTGAACGCCACGAAAGTCGCCGCGAAAATCGCTTTCGACCAAGCGAAGCTCAGGCCTAAAGACATTCAAATGGCCGAAGTGCACGACTGCTTCACGATTGCGGAAATCCTTGCGATTGAAGACTTGGGATT
Organism: Microcaldota archaeon; assembly: GCA_013331595.1. The sequence continues at coordinate 5,473 of DUGE01000021.1, forward strand.
CTTCCCTAAGGGAAAGGGAGGGAAAGCAACGGAAGAAGGGAAAACCAATCTCAACTCTGAAATAAGCGTTAACACATCCGGAGGGCTGAAAGCCTGCGGCCACCCGGTCGGTGCGACTGGCATAAAACAGGTTGTCGAGGCAGTATGGCAGTTGAGAGGGCAGGCAGGCGAAAGGCAAGTTAAAAACGTCGAGCACGCTTTGACGCAGAATGTTGGCGGTAGTGGTGCAACTGCGGTCGTCCACATTTTCAAGAAAGCTTAAGTTGAATGGTGAAAAAAATGCGTGATGCTTTGCCGTTGGTTTGGAGGGAAATACCCGAACGCTACAACCTAATCGGAAGCATATGCGAAAATTGCAAGAAGGAGTTCTTCCCCCAGCGCGTCATATGCCCGAATTGCAGGCGTAAAGGCCATCTCGTTCCGAAAAAAATGCCGGACGAAGGCAAGATTTACTCTTTCACTGAAGTGCACGCCGCGGCAAAAGGCTTTGAGAACGAAACGCCCTACATGCTCGCCATAATCGAGCTTACCAACGGCGTGCGAATCTTGAGCCACATTGTCGACTCGCCTGGGGAGAAAATAAACTTCGGCATTCCGGTGAAGGCCGTATTCCGCAAGATCTTTTCAGACGGAGACGAAGGCATCATAGCCTACGGCTTCAAGTTCAAGATAATCGATTGAAAATTCAACTCTCAAAAAAGGGATTTTCTTGGCCGACGACACCATTGAACCGAAACCCTTGGTTTCCTACGGCGATTTCTCAAAGCTCGACTTGCGCGTTGCCAAAATCCTTTCGGCCGAACGCATTGAAGGCGCAGACAAATTGCTAAAGCTGACCATTTCGCTGGGAGAAAAAGGAGAACGCACTCTTGCAGCAGGAATTGCCAAACATTACGCTCCGGAAGAGCTGGTTGGAAAGAAAATAGTGGTCGTTGCAAACCTCGAGCCTCGAAAGCTCAGGGGCGTTGAAAGCCAGGGAATGCTCCTGGCAGCCTCGCCCGCAGACGACTCAAAAATCGTCTTGCTTTCCTTCGACAAGGACATTGAGGAAGGAAGCAGAATAAAATAAAGTGCGGTCGCCGGGAATCGGACCCGGGTCTCGACCTCCTTGCTGCCTTGCCCCTTTCTTTTTAGAAAAAAGAAAGGTGCGAGGGCACCGCGCCAAAGAAAAACTATTCTCATCTTTCGCTTCTTTTGGGGGTGACGGACCTTTTCTTCGCAAGAAAAGGGCTGTCATGGCAAGGTCGTATCATACCACTAGACTACGACCGCATCGCTAATAGTAGCTTAAAACTTTGGAAAGGCAAGTAAAATAAAACTATTTACTAGGGCGTTTTGGCGCGCCTCCACAGGAAAAAGGCCAGGCCGATTAAAACCGCCGCGCCTGCGCCGACGAGAGCAACCGTTTGGTAATCGAAACCCTCTTGGGAAAGCTGGACAACGCCGTTTTCAGCCTCAACGATGTCGAAAGGCTGGCTGAACGAATTGCTCCCGACAGTAACCGCCAGCTCGCCGTGCGTATCAGCCAGCGGTTTCTTGAACACAAAGCGAACGTCACGGGTTTCTCCCTTCTGCAGGAGCACAGTTTGCTCTTGCGACTGGCTGCCAAGCGAAGCGGCTACGTTCGCGCGCGCATTTGCATTGCCGGCATTGGACAAAGTTGCAACTATCGCTATTTCACCATCCCCCTGCACCGATTCAATGTTCTTTAGAATTATCCGTTCCGTAAGCGGAGAGGACAAACCCGCCTGGCCTTGGACGTACGCCTGTTGTTTTTTTCCAAACCCGTCAACTTCAATAGTGAAATTGTAAAGATAGCCTTCCTTAAGATCTGGAAAAACAACGCCCCAAGAAACATCACCGCTGCCGCCGGAAGGCAGGTACGCAAGCCTGCGCGGGTAGTCCGCCATTTGCACCGCACTTTCAGGCGGTTGCGTTGGAACTATAAGGTTAAGTGGAATTGCCCGTTCTTGAGAATCGCGGTTTTTCAAGCTCACGGTAATGTTTTCAGCAGCCGAGCTTCCAACTTTCTCAGGCGCGAAAAGTTCTGAATCGAAAAAATCACGGGGCGAGGCGGATTCAATGAAAGAAACCGTTTGTTTTTTCGAAATGCGCAATCCCCCGGTAAACTCTTCCTTTATGTCCAGCTGGTCGTAGCCGTAGGCAAAAACCACGTGCGTGCCGTCAAGCATTCCCACCTCGCCATAAGTAGGGTCTGCGGGCACCCAGTGGCCGTCAATATACGCTTCGAGCCAAGCGTGCGGCCCCCACTTCTTTCCGGAATAAACCCAGCCCGCAACAAACCTTGATGGAATGCCCGAAGCCCTGAGTAAAGCCATGGCCAAAAGGGCATATTGGTTGCAAACGCCCCTCCGCTGGATGAAAACGTCGCTTGAAGTGGGCTGCCTCTGCCAGAAAGAATCGTCGTAAGTCATCACGTTGTTAACCCACTCGGTAATGCGCGTGAGCTTCTCGAAATCGCTTGCCGCGTTCTTGGTCAAAAAATGCGCTTGGGTTGCAATCGAATCGTCAACAACCACGAGTTTCGTGGAGGAAGAATACTTTGAAGCATCTTCCGCCGAGCCTGAAACGTAGGGAACGTCGTAACTTGCCTTGGCCATTACGCTGAGCTCAATGTCCTTGAAACCATTCTCACTCCACTGGAAAACGAGAATATCGTTGCCAAACTCGTCCTTTTCCGTAGTGTAAGGTGTGTTTGAAGCTAACCAGATGGTCTGGAAGGAAGTGTTGGGAAAACCGAACGTCCTAAGCATTTTGGAGCCGTCGAAATCGCCTTGCACGTCCCACTCGAGCTTCAAGTCGACGAAAGCAGAGCCCACTTGCTTCGGCTCAATGGCAAAAGCCACGGAAGACAAGACAAGGATGGAAAAGGCAAAAAGCAAAAACTTGCGCATGAAAAAACAACGCAGTTGAAGAAAATAAAAGAGAGTGCCGGGATCACAACGCCAAAAAAAAGTTCAATTGGTTATTTTAACGCCCTTTTCAATCAATGCATCCTTAAATGCAGCTAGAAACTCAGCATCAACTTTGCCCCTCAAACTAATATTACAACTCCTCAACCCTCGGCGGTAGAGAACGTTTGCAAGAGATGCATGTAGTTGCAGACCTACGGTAGAGTTTCCTGCATTAGATTCAGCAGTATACGGGCGAGCAATAGGGGAACTTAAATCTTGCATTACAATGTGGTGGTTCCTGCCTGCTTTTTTTTCAATAATGATTTCATGACCCATTAAATCACCTCAGTTTAGCGCTAAACACTAGCTTCTAAGGCCTACACCAATTGAGTAAAGCCAGATAAAAAAGGGTCGTTTTGCAGGACAGAAATGTGAGTGCCGCAGGCCAGATTTGAACTGGCGACATTCCGCAAAACCCTATACTACTGCGCTTAGGGTTTTTCATCGGTTTCTAGCTCATTTGGGAGCCTTCAGCCACGTCTCTCCCTAAAGCTTTCGCCTTAAAGAAATCGAACGCTCTCCCAAGCCTCAACTAAAATCCGTAGACTTTAGAAGAACAGACTGAGCTACTGCGGCACGAAAATATTTGATTCGTCGGATTTAAAACGGTTTTTAGAGCCATCGGCATAGCCAAGCCATAGGAATGCTACTGCCAAAGAAAGTTTTTAATCTAACTAGAACTCAAATTATTATGTTTGATATCTATAGCCTATTCGATAGAAAAATTACATCCGACTTTAGACCGCATAAAATTCGAGGGGGCTTTCTAGTTCGAGTCAAAAGAAGCAAATACCTGACTAAAATTCCTTTGAAGCCGAATGAGGAAATAGCTTATCTTAGCGGAGTAATCGCAGGAGACGGCAGTTTTAAGGTAAGTAAAAGGCCGGGAATTGCATATCCACGTGCAGTCATAACAATTACAAACAAATCGAAACGCCTGCTAAACTACATTAACGTACTGCTTGAAAGAAATTTCAAATATCAAGCCAAAATCTACAGATATAATACGAGAAATGTTTACGACATGCAGATAAGCAACCGCATAATTTTTCTCTACTTTAGACGCGCCATTAAAATGCCAATCGACAAATCAAAACTCAAAATCCCTAGGTTGTTTTCTGGCAAAAGGCTTTTGAAATTCTTTACGGCAGGAATTTTTGACACTGATGGGTATTACAGCAGAAATATTTTCGGAATAATGATGAGTGGGAGAAATTATCGTTTCTTGGCACAAATGAAGAAGGGGCTTAGTAATGAATATGGAATTTCGTTTGGCAAAATCACTAGAAACACATTATACGCACGTGGGAAAACTTACTACCGTGCCAGTATGGTGCTACGGGCTAAATCGAGGAATGACTTTTGGAAAACTATTCCAATACAGCATGAAAAATATGGGCCCGGCCGGAATCGAACCGGCGGTTTTCACCGTGTAAAGGTTCCGCAAAACCAAAGGGCTTTGGCATTTTGACGTCTAACCACGGTCGCCAAGTCTCGTTCGAAACTTAGTCTCGACTACGGGCCCGACTTATGAAGAAATTGGTTTCAGCAACTTTAAATACGCTGGTAGAATAATGCCTTCAATAGAATTGCGCTCGAAGGTGATGAGTTCATGCACAGGATTTTTTGGCTTACGGTCTCGGGAAAAAGAATGCACTTGCTCAAGCTGGCGGGCATGTTTTTCGTGCTTTTCAGCATAATGATGGTCGCCAACTCAATGTACAACATTTTCGTGACTGTCGATAAGATTAACACTGCGATGCTCAACCCGCAGATGACCGAACAGCTTTTCGGCTGGGCGTTAAGCGCAGGGAAAGTCGAATTCTCTTCCGAAGACGCGCTAGGCATCCTCCTATCGCCAGTGGCGTGGTTCATGTTCTGGCTTGGCCTGGCAGTAATAGCGCTGTTAGTCTACCAAAGCGGGAAAGTCATATTCCCGATTGAAGAGTACGAGCAGAACCTTCCGGAAGGCCACCGGCGGGCCTTCCACAGGATGGTCAAGCGCGGCCGCGGCCTACGCGGGTAGTAATGTGGCTAAAATTCCATGGGTTTCAAAACTGCTAGTGGCTGCGTTACTCGACTCCCAGCAAGCGGTTTTCTTTTTGCGCGCCTGCACACGGTTTCTTTTTGGGTTGAAAGCCTTTTTCTTCACCAAAGAAAAAGGCTTTCCATTAGTGGAATAACAACGCTTTTAAATCGAATTCGGGTTTGAATTAGTCCCAAAGACGCGCGTGGGGTGCGTTGAGGGCAATAGAGATTCAAAGTAAAAAGCATACCGCAAGGTATGCGCTAAGGGTGGGTTTGTTGGCAACAAGGCAGGCGTTTTCGCTGTTCGACATAGACGGCTTTTTCCGCAACGCGGGCGCTCCGCGCGTGACCGAAGATGCGAGTAGGAAGCTTGCTGAAGTGCTGGAAGACGATGCGAAAGACATCCTGACCAGGGCCAGGGTTTACGCCAAGCACGCCGGCCGCAAGGGCATAAGCAAGAAGGACGTTGTGCTTGCAGCCAAGCACGTTACGCCGAATCACTAGTTTCACGATAATCCAAGCGCCGGTGGGTTGAAACCGATTTCTCAACGCTTGGGTTAAAGGGGCTGCACTCCAACATCCTCTCTCAAAAACGGGGTGCAGCCCAGCTACATTAACATCAACGTTGGGAAAACCCGCTTAATTCCCTGAAAGCGTAAAATCAATTCACAGGACTTTTGACAGCAATTGCAGTTGGACTTCAATTATTTGCCTTGCTTTCTTCAAAAAAACGTTTTCGGCCTCGCGGGTTGAAGCAATGGTGCAGCCTGCTGCAATACTGTGGCCACCGCCTAATCCCCCTGCAGCCTCGCCGGCCTTGCGCATGACTTCCCCCAAGTCCAATCCTTTTTCTATCAACGCCCTGGAAGCGCGGCCTGAAATCTTGGTTTGCTTCGTCTCGTCATAGCTGAACGCGATAATCGGCTTGTTCCTCTCCACGACGCCGGAATTGAAGAACGCGCCTGCAACAATGCCTATCACCACGTCGGGAATGTGGCCGCGGGCGTCAAGAAAATAAAACGGCCCAACGTCCATCGTGTTTTTCTGCGCGAAAGCAATTCCAAAACGAATCATTTTCCTATGCTCACTCAACAGCTTTTCAGCCTCTTCCAAAGCACCAGGCTTTCGCAGGCATACGGCAACGCCCAAGTCGGCCTTGTCGTGCCTCCCGCAAGAATTTAATAGAGTGGAAAATTCGGTCGCATCCCTCATTTCACTTTTTTCAGGCTCCTGCAGGAAAAGGTAAGTGTCGCCGACAAGCTCTTCCAAAACCTCGTCCGTGAGGTTTCTCGACTTGCCATACTCGACCAAAGCGCCTATCAGCTTCTTGCGCTGGAAAACGTTCAAGTCAGTGTAGGAAATCCACTGCTCGCCTTTTTTCACTGGAATGTCGTTGTCCCTCAAGAACAATGCACAGGCTTTCTCATCACCACTCAACCCCGGAAGAAACGGCTCTGTCGAATAAGTAAGGAATTGTATTAGCGGACGCGTGACCCGGCCGAAAAACTTCAAGTCTTTCGAAACGAAAACAAACTCCTTTTCCGAACCCCATTCAACCATCTTGCGATTCAACCCGATGAAACCGGTCTTCGAATAGTCCTGCAAATCGCCCACTGCGCCGACAATGCCCAACTGAAGTATTTCCCGCGATTCCAGATGCTTGAAGCAGTAGAATGCCGTAGAGCCTGCGCTCAATTCAATGTTGCCATCAACCCCGAAGTCGTGGGGGTTGCACATGCGGATGTTTTCATTCGGCTTTTCCGGCGCAGGATGGTGGTCGATAATCACAATGTCCGTTTCAAGCGGCAAGACGTTGACCAATTTGATTTGCCCGCTGCCGATGTCGGAAAAAACTATTTCGCCGGAATTCTCAGCGCGGATTTCCTCGATTTCCTTTTCCGCCAGGCGCTTTACTACCTTCATTTTGAAGGGAACGCCTTTCGAGGTTAAAGCCAAGGCGATTATGGAGCCTGAGGACAGGCCGTCGCAATCGTAGTGGTGGACGACCAACGGGTTTTTCATGGAGAGTATCTTGTCGCCGGTTGCCTGGGCAAAATCCATGAAGCCCTGCTCATCCCTTTCTTTTTCCATAGTCCCACACCGCTAATAGCAGATTTTCTTTGATGAACCTTTCTTTTACGAAAAGAAAGGTTCGCGGAGTAATGTTTTTGTTCTACAACGCTTTAATTGCTTTTCATCAGTGCGGTGAGAAAATGTCAAGGATTTCCGAGAAAAACTTCAATAAAATTGCCGAGAGCATAGTGCAATTGCTTTACGACGCCCACCCCATTTCAATGTCAACCACGCAAATAGCGGATGCCCTAGCTCGCGATAACGAATTCACTGGCAAAGTCCTGCACTTTCTTTTGGAAAAGGGCCTTGTCGCCAAACGAGATAGGGAAAACCGCATCGACTGGCTGTTGAGCAAAAAAGCGAAGGAAAACTACGACAAGCTCGTCTAATGCATGGAAACAGTAAAACTATTTTTTAGTTCCCCTTGCAAAACCGTCGTTGAAACCTATCTCGTGCAAATCCAGCATGCGCCTTGCCAAGGATAGTTTTGCGCTTTCGGAAAGATTGCGCGAGTGCGGGCGCTTGAGTGCAAGCATCAATTCGCGGTGAAGCTGGCCTGCTAACCGATCATGCTCTCTCTCGATAGGATACTTAAACACCCTGCGGACATGGTCGGAGACTATTCGGAAGACCTTTTCGCTTAAAGCCATTCAAACACCAAAACAACAGGCAGGAGGCATTTAAATTTTGATTGTCTCCCCCAAGTTCGGTGCAATAACCTCGACGTGCTTCATCTTCCTGCCAAGCTCTTCCGCGAACTCCTCGCACTTGGAAGCTTCACCGTGCTGGATGAAAACGCGCTTCAACCCCTTGATGCTCTTCACGAATTCCGTGAGCTCCTTGTGGTCTGAGTGCGCCGAGAATTTCGCCTGTGCGACCTTCATTTTAATCTCGACCTTCTCGCCGTCAATGTCCAATTCCTTTGCGCCTTCCAAAAGCTCCCTGCCGCGAGTGCCTTCTGATTGGTAGCCGACGAGAATTACCTTGCTGTTGGCATCGCCGCCCAGCTTCTTCAAGTAGAAAAGCACTGGCCCGCCATTCAGCATTCCGCTCGTGGTCACGATGATTGCCGCGTCGTTCTCAAACACGTCGCTCCGGTCCTTTCGGCTGGGAATGTTGTAGAACGTGCTTTTGAACGGGTCGTCGTCGCTAGTCAAAATCCTGCGCTTAACCTCATCCTTCAAATAAATCGCATTATGGCGGTAAATCTTCAGAGACTTCTTAATCATGCCTTCGATGTAAACGGGCGTTGGAGGCAACAGCTTCGAGCGCAGGAAGTTTTCAAGCGTGAAAAGAATTTCCTGCCCGCGGCCTATGGCGAACGTCGGTATGATAACGAAACCGTGGTGGTCGAGGGTTTCCTTAACCTCGCGCACGAGCGAAGCGTAGATTTCCTTGCTGGACAAATGCTGGTCTGCCTTAGAGCCGTAAGTGCTTTCTATTATGAGCGTGTCGGCCTGAAGGCCCATCTTCGCGCCATCCAAAAGCCGCGTTTCGCGCGTGTTCAAATCAGCAGTATAGAGAATCCTATGGCCGCTGTCTTCGACCAGGGTCATTGCGCTGCCGAGAATGTGGCCGGAATCGAAGAGCGTCACGTTCTGCTGCGGCCGTTCGTACTCCATAACTTGGACGTTCTTCAGCATCTGCCCCAAATCTTTCTCAGTATAAGCATGCGTCGCCTTTTCGATGCGCAAATAATCAGAGAGCAACAACTGCACCAAATCACGCGTGGGCTTGGTCATCCACGCTTTTCCCTTATAGCCTCTTGCGAAAAGCGCCGGCGTATAACAGGAATGGTCCAAGTGCGCGTGTGAAATCACGGCCATGTCGAGAGAACGGATTTGCCGGTCTTCAAGCAAGGGATATTCCTCGCCCTGCCCTACAATCTTGATTCCGCAATCCATTAGGATGCGTTTCCTGCCTTCAAGCAGGATTGCGCTCCTGCCAACTTCCTTGGCTGCGCCTAGAAAACTCACTTCCATTTACAACTAAACCCCCTACTAAAAATAGTGTCGTATTGAGGCAAAGCCTGGAAAGGCAGGGATTCCCGTCAAGGGTCTCCGGCTGTTCCAAAACCCGCTTTTTAAACACTCGGTATATTTATTTTGCAAAAACCCGTATTTATACGTGTGCTGAATGGCCTTGAACGAACTGATTGAACAATTGCGCGCCCGCAGGCTTAAGGAAGTTGCCGGGCTCAAGACCCGCAAGAAGGAAGTGCACATCCACGTGCACAAGCCTGCCCAGGACGAGCACGTGGGTGAGATAGAAGCCCTGCGCACCAAAGTGGAAGTCTACAGGCGGCTGCTGGAACGCTATTCAGACACCATCGGCCCTTTTGAGGAGAAAACCATTCCCGAGCTTAAGGCGTTAGTCAACCCTGAGGACGAGACCATAGACCGGGTGAGAAATAAGATTTTGGAAGAACTCCGCCAGGCGAAAGGCGCAGGGTGGGAGTATTCGGCTAAAGAATTTCCGCTTTTCATGGAAAAAGCCCTTGCCTACTGCAAGAACCTAAAGCCCGTGAACGCCGAACTGAGCATTTCATACTGGCTTTCAGCGAAGTAAATGGTCGAACTGGGCGCTGCGGATCCTTTCGACAAGGCGCTGTTCCTCTGCGCGCTGCTGTTGAGCGGCGGGGAAAATTCGAAAGTGCGCGTAGTGCAAATGCAAGGCGGGGAAAAACGCCCGGTAGTTCTAGTAACCCAGGAAAACTCCGCTGAAGTGCTAGACCCTTCTTCGGAAAACCCGCAGGTGAAAGGCAAAGACGAGGGTGAAGCGCTAGGCAAATACTCGGTTGATGGCAAGGCAGTTGTGAAAAGCATTTATGAGTTCAACAATACTGAATACTCGGACTTTGAAGAGTAAAAGCAGGCTAACCCACTAAGAAGAACGAGGCACTAACCCACCATGACAATTCGGGAAGTATTTTCTGAAATAACTAGAAAATACAAAACGCACGTTTCAACTCCTAAATTGCCAACTTCCCGGTCAAAACTAACAATAGTTGAAATACTTCACGGCGGTAAGGGCATACCAATAATGAGGGCAATGGCTAAAAACGTTAAAAAAATCTTATCTGCCCATGACGGGCCAATACTTACAGAAGGATTCGAAACGGACAAAACGGTCGGAATCCACTTTGTAGGTAAAGAATTTTTACACAAAGCAGAAGCGGTGGAGCCGGTTGAACTAGAATATTTAGCGCAACGTTGGTTCTTAAGGCTCGGGCAAAAAGAACGAAGAATATCCTCAAGGATGCATGCAAGAATACAGGCGGGTATGCAACGGATTTCGAGTTATGCCAGATATTTTAACGCCTCTCCGATAGGCCGAGAACAGTTTTCACAAAATAAAATTGCAAAAGACAAAAGAGAACTAAAAAAACTATTGGCATGAATACCTCAAGGAAAAAACCCTACGTTTAACATTCAGGAAGTCGCTAGTTTCATAACTAATTTTAGAAGTTTGGTGATGGCATCGCAAGTTCTTTCTGTTTCCAGAAGGCAAGAGAAGCCCATAGTATTTGTTGGAGGCAGGGGGCATGCCAGCCAAATGCACAGGTTTATCGAAAACCCGCGTTTTGCATTGCGATACATTAGAAAAATAAGAGAACAAGCAACGCCCGAACATTATCCCGGGCATTATTCCTTAAATGAGATTTTGAATAAAGCGGAAAGAGAATTTAAGGCACTGCAAGAAGAACATCAACCTAAAGCTTCTTGACGCGGTTGATGAATCTCTCGTGGATTTCGATAGTGTCGCCCAAGTGCTGCTTGAAATTCCTTTTTCCTTCCAGCAGGCGCCGGTGGATTTGGATTTCGTCGTGAATGTGCTCCTTCCAAATGCCCAGAAAATCGTGCAACTTGCGCTCACCTTGCCTCAAGTCAACGCGCACTACGAGCTTCCGGCCTGAACGCTTTGCACTAAGTATGCCCGGGCGTGAAGGGCGCCTTGTCTTAACCTTGGAGTGTTTTTTCATGGAACAATTACCGAAAAGCGGTTTTTATGGGTTTTGCAACACCGCCAACCGCAGATATTTTTCAACAAATCGAAACTTATTTAAGCCAAAACAAGAGGGATAGTTGAATATGGTACGAAAAGAGATGTCGCCCGAAGTGGCACGGGAATTAGAACTGCTTAGAGTTCCTTTGACGGGACTGGCGGGCGAACGCTTGGTCAGGGCCTACAGAAGCAAATGGAACATTATCGACCGCTTTGTACGAATGAAAGAGAGCCATTTGGCAGGACCGCTTGCAGAGCTAGCAGAACAGGACAAGGAACATATTTCCATCGTAATTCCAGCGATTCAAGCAATAGGCAACATTGGCGGGAACGCCAGCGTAATTCCAACGCTAGGGCGTTTTTCAACGCACAAGGAACCGGTGGTAAGGCACCTCGTGGCAGAAGCGCTTGGCGAAACCAGAAGCCCAACTGCCGTCGGGAATTTGGAAAGGTTAACTCTCGACAGAGACAAGCTGGTCAGGTTTTACGCCATAAGCGCATTGGGAAAAATTAGGCACGAAACGGCAGTGGCTGCCGTAGGAAAGGCATTATTGGCAAACACAGACCCGAAAGTCCGAAGAGCTGCGGTTATGGCACTTAACGCGCAGGCCATGCCCATGGCAATTCCACACTTGAAAAAAGCCGTTGAACACGAAACGGACCCTGAAACACTTGCAACTGCAAAACCAATTTTAGAGCACTTGAAAAGACGGTTTGGGGTAAAATAGAAGCCAAAAAAACAGGCGTTTTGCCTTAAACGGGCTTCCCCACCATTTTTTTAAACCCCCATGCGCACTATAAATAAAGCTTTTTTTGAAGACCGGCCGAAAAACGGCATTAACGTGAAAAAAACAAAAGTTAGAAAGGGTGTTGCACTTTGAAGAAACACGAGAGCGAATTGACCAAGTACGAGAGGGCACGCATCGTAGGCGGCCGCGCTTTGCAGCTTGCAATGGGCGCACCCCCACTCATCAAGTCGGAAGGCATCATCAGCCCCGTTGCCCTAGCGCTAATGGAACTCGAGAAAAACGTCGTTCCGCTGTATGTAGTCAAAACCAAACGCCACGAAAACTAGGCAAAGCTGGCGGTCTCTTGAAACGCTTGATTGACTACTCAATTGTCTTGATATTAACAGCAACCGGACTCTTGGCAATCTACTTTTTTTATGTCCGGCATCTTAAGCCCACGCTGACCCTACTCGTACCTCAACGCATCTGCTGGCTTGAGTGAAGCAGCCCGGCGTGCAGGCAAAACGCCTGAAACTGTGCCTATTACGAAAGCAAAGAGCAACGCGCCTACAATGAGTTCAGGGGTCAACGCAGCGGTAAAGCTGTCAGTGCCCAGCGCCTGGCGCGCAACTTGCTCGGCAATCTTTCCAGCAGTCACGCCCAAAAGAATTCCCACCATTCCGCCAAGAAGGCCAAGCAAGCCGGACTCAAACAAGAACAAGAGCGAAATATCAGAATTGCGCGCGCCCACGGCCTTCATCAAACCTATTTCCTTCGTGCGCTCAACCACGCTAGTATACATGGTATTCATAATCCCAACTGCGCCAACCAAAAGCGATATTGCAGCTATGCCAACAATCACAGCCTGCACAGCGCCGAGCACAAGGGAAAAACTGCGGGCCAACTGCTCCGAGGTTGAGACTTGAAAATCCTCACTGCCTTTTTCAAGCCCCCGGTGCCTGCGCAAATTCTCCTCAATGGCTTTGGCAACGTCGTCCGGCGACTCGCCTTTCTGCACTTTAGCTATTATCATCGAAACGAGCTTGGGCTTGTTCACCAAATCCCTTGCCTCTTCGCCATTCAGGTACACTGCATTGTCATCAAACTTATTCCCGCGAGTTTTGAGTATGCCCACCACTTGGAAATCCTTGCCTTCAATCTTGATTTTCCCGCCAACGAAAACCTTGCGCTTGAACAATCCATCGGCAACATATTTCCCTATAACAACAACCCCCCGGTCACTGGGAGAAAGGGTCCTGCCGGCCTCCACTTCAATGTCCTGGCCTTCCTCAACAATCCGCCTGCTGCTGTCCTCGGGAATGCCGCTGAGGAAAGTGCTTTTAGACTCGCGCTTGAACTCAATCGTAACAGAAGACAACAGCATTCCACCCGCATCATCCACCCCGCGGGTCCGGCGCACTACCTTCAAATCGTCGGTGAAAATCGGGTTTGGAAGCGTGGCGCTCACAAAAGGAGAGGCGGCAAACCCGTTGTAACCCATTACGGTTATCTTATCCCCGCCGATTTTGGAAAACTCGCCGAGAACCACGTTCTGCAGCCCGTCACCAAGGGAAATCAGTGCAACCACTGCAGTAATGCCGATGAAAATGCCGATTATGGTCAGTAGGGAGCGCATCCTGCGCTCCCGCAGGTTGTTCAAAGCCAGGCTGAAAAGCTCGAAAACTGCAACCATTCTCAACACACGACATTAGCCGGATTACGGCCAAAATTCTCACTTGCGTTTCTTCCAGTAAAAACGGTAGAGCAGGAATCCCGCAATCGCCATTACGGCAATTACCAACAGCCAGTTGGTGCCGGCCTCAGGCTCCAAGCCGAATTTGCTTATCTCTTCCTGCGTATAAAGCTTGAACTCCACCAAAGCATCCTGCGAGTACTCGTGGTTGTTTGCATCGCGATAGGACAAGGTAAGCGGAAGGACAGCCTTGCTTCCGGCCCCGTTCACGGCCAGCTTGTATTCGATAGTGTCGAAATCGTCCGACTCGAGGTTTCCCGCATAAAATTCCTTCGGCTCAACCACTTTCACAGTCGGAGTGTCCGAAGCTCCTATGTTCAAAAACTTTACAGAACCCAACCCACGGTTTACGACCTTTACAATAACAGTTCCGGTTGTGCCGTCGCGCAAAATCTTGCTTTGCTCAATAAAAGCCTCGAGCACCGGCTTGGCATTGACAACTATGCCTGCCGTGTCATTGAGGGAATACGTGTTGCCAAGATAATCCTTGAACAAAAGCTTGAGCGGGACCTTATACGCTTTCGGCGCGGCGTCCGCCAAAGCAACAACATTGAAAGTGAACGTTGCATTCGAATTGCCCGGAATCAAGGCGATATTTTGTTCAGTCGCGCTCCCTATCGGCGCAAGGGGCAGGTCCGCGGAAGCCAAGTCGAGCCTCAAGGTAACTTCCCTCACCGCATTTGGCGCGATGTTAGCTACCTCGACAACCACCAAGGCCCGGTAGCCCGGCTCAATTTCAGAGGGATTGGAAAAAACCTTCTCGATGATTAGGCTCTTCGACTGCGCCTGGATGGAAACAGCGGTTTTCGCCTCAATCCACCCCGAATCGCTGGTCTTGCATGCGACCTTAAGGGAATTATCGCCAAGAACGGCCGAAGGGTCGATGCGCACCTTGTACTTCAAAACAAAATTCTGGCCCGGACCCAGGGTCCCGATTGTCCTCAAGGCATCTTCATTCGCATCAATGGAAAACGGGTATTCCGGACGCAATTCGCACGCTATCGAGTCCGCCTGGTACTTCGTATTCTGCACGTTAATCCATACGTCCACATACTGCCCGGGAGTAGCGGGGCTGGGCAAGTACTGCAGCCCGCTTATGCTGAGAGTGCCGCCGAGGCTCTGCGAACTCGCTGCAAAAACCAATTGCCCAAAGGACAAGAACAAGACTGCCATTAAACCAAAAACGAAATAATTTTCCCTAGAATTCACAATCTCAACCTCCATAGTACAAACAAAAAAAATCAGCTGTTTTCCTCAAGCAAACCGTCTTTTATCCTCACGATTCTCTTTGCCTTTTGGGCCAGGTTCAAATCATGGGTGACTATTATTACCGTCTTGCCCTCCAAATTCAACTCCTTGAACAGGCTGATAATGTCCATGCCAGTTTTTGAATCAAGGTTCCCCGTGGGTTCGTCGGCAAGAATGACTTCCGGCTCTATCACCAAAGCACGGGCTATGGCAATCCTCTGCTGCTGGCCCCCCGAAAGCTCGGCCGGCTTGTGGAAAAGCCTGTCGCCCAGGCCAACTGTCTCCAAAATTTTCTTTGCCCTGCGGGTTCTCTCACCGTGCGAAACTGCTTGAAAGACAAGCGGAAGCTCCACGTTCTCCAACGCCGTGAGCGAAGGGAGGAGATTGAATTGCTGGAAAACAAAGCCTATTTTCCTTCCGCGCAATTGCGCAAGCTCGCTCTCGCCCAAAAGCGTTATGTCGTTTCCGTCCAAAAAAATCTTTCCGGAAGTCGGCAAATCCAAGCTGCCCACCATGTTCATCAGCGTGCTCTTTCCGCTGCCGCTCGGCCCGGTGATCGCCAGAAACTCGCCCCGCATTATGTTTAGGGTTATGCCGTTCAAGGCAGGGACTTCAACACTGCCAAGGCGGTAAATCTTTTTAACACCCTGCAGTTCAATTATGTTTCCCGCAACAGTTCGGCCCTTCAACAAAAACACCCAATTACAAAAACAACTCAACAATCACAAAGCGCTAGCATTTTCTCCATTATTGCCTTCCTCTTTTCAAAAGGAAGCTGCAGGATTTTTTTCCTTACACCCCTGATTTTCGAAAACAACTCCCTGGACTGTTGGGCCTGAATCTCCGTATAGTCATGAACGACATAAAGGACCATGGGGCCGATCA
This sequence comes from Microcaldota archaeon, assembly GCA_013331595.1. The sequence goes on from DUGE01000021.1 coordinate 21,168, forward strand.
AGTCAAAAAGGCTGTCGAACTCTCCCAGCAAAAACCGCTTGCCGTTAAGCAAAGCCTTTGCGCCCGAAGGCGTGATAAAATACCGGATTTCCCTGCGCCCCTTGGCTCTTGAAAGTTTTTCCTTAACCCAGCCTTTCGACTGGAAATCCCTCAGCAATGGATAAACGCTGCCCGGGCTAGGGCACCAATGGCCGTCCGTAAGCAGCAGCGCCTTTTTGGATATGCTTTTTCCCGATGCCCCGCTGCGCGCCTCGGACAACGCAAGCAAGGGCAACATTCCCTTTACGGATATTTTTTCCATTAGCAACCAGAAAGAACTGAATCGGTTCCGATATATAAGGCTAGCGATTCATTCAGCAATGATGATTAACAGCATTAAACAAAAACCATAGGATGCAAATGCAGCAATTGGCAAACCTCGACTGTTTTTATCTTGCGCAGGAAATGCACGCACGGTTAGCCGGAAGCTTTCTTGAAAACGTTTACGATTATGGTGAGGAACGGGGCGTTTTCCGCCTGCGCTTTTCCAAGGAAAGCGTACTCATCGACCTTAAGGGCTTTGCTTTCATTGCTGAGAAATTTCCAGAAGCGCCCAAACGACCATCTTCATTCGCCATGCTATTGCGCAAGCACCTTAGCTCGGCAAAGCTTGCAACCGTAAAACAGGCTGGTTTCGACAGGATAATTGAATTCACATTCTCCACCAAAAATGGATCAAAAACATTAATTGTGGAATTGTTTGGAAAGCAGGGCAACCTCCTGTTCCTAGATGAAAACCGCAAGATAATAATGCCGTTCAAGCGCGAGGAGTACGCCGCAAGAAAACTTGCTCGGGCCGAAACGTACTCGCTCCCGCCTTCCGAGAAAAAACACCCGCTCGAACTCGTGGAAAGCGATTTTGATGGCGGCAAGGGAAAAATCGTTTCTTTCCTCTCAAATCAAACAAGCCTTGCACCATTCTATTTGGAGGAAGCCTGCATGCGGGCAAGCATAGGCCTTGAAGAGAAGATAGAAAACCTAAGCCCGAAGCAAAAGGAGGCTTTGATTGGCTCTTTGAAAACGCTTTTCGAAAACCCATCGCCTACAGCGTACATGAAGGATGGGAAGCCCATCGCATTTTCAAGCGTTGAAATGGACAAGCTCGACAAAACGGAAGCAAAACGATTCCAAACCCATTCCGAAGCGTTTGCCGAATACTACGAAAACGCCGAGGAAAAAGCGCCTGCCGGAAGGGAAGGCAAGGTGGAATTCCAGCTGAAAAGCCAGGAGCAGGCACTAGCCCAATTCGACGCAAAGGAGGCCGAAGCGCAGGCGGCCGGAAAATGGGTTTTCGAAAATACGGAATTGGTTGAGGAGCTGCTTGCGCTGGCAAAACAAAAAAACAGTGGGGCGCTTTCAAAACTAGCTGGAAAGCATGGGCTTAATGCTAGGATAGAAAAACAAGTTTTAGAAGTAGAAAAAGCATGCTAGATGCGCATAAGAAAACGCTTATGGTAAAAGAGGCGCGAATATGGCGAAAAAACAGGCGGCAAAAAAAGCGGCAGGAAAAACTCCCAAATATGCTGGATTCATCATCAGGGCAGCTGCAAACTTAGTTGACGGGATAGTCGTAATTCTTTTGGCATTAGGCCTGTTCCTAATCCCAATTATTGGTTCTGTTTTAGTGATCCTGATGATGCTCTTTTATGAAATATATTTCACCGGCAAAGACGGTGCCACTCCGGGCAAAAAATTCATGAAACTCAAAGTTATCCGGAAGGATGGCGTCGTTCCTGTCGGGTATGATACGGCTGCAATAAGAGTTGTCGGTGAAATAATCTCAAACGTACTGTTGTATCTCGGCTATTTGCTTATTATTTTCGATGAGAGGAAGCAGGGCCTTCACGACAAGCTGGCCAACACGTACGTAGTATATTCCGAATAGGACCGGATGAAAAAAAAGAACAACGAATTGTTGTGGAAAAGCGTAGAAAAAAGAAAGAAATCAGAATTGGTCTGAAGCGCTGCCGGATTCCATGCCGAGGTTCCTGCGGTCTACGACCATGACGTCCTTCACGTCGAGAACTGCAGCATAGGGGATGGTTACAAGCCCGCCTCCTGCGCGAGCGCGGCCCGCGAGGCTNNGCCCGCCGCCTGCGCGAGCGCGGCCCGCAAGGCTCGATTCGGGATTAGGCTCGAGGATTACGCTCTGCAGCTTGCCGCTCAACTCGTTAACGTCCAAGTCTATTACCCTGCCCAGCTCTTCGCCGTCAGTGGTTATAACTCTCTTTCCGGCAAGTTGTTTTGCAATAGCGTATTTTACCATAGTTTCACCCTCTCAAAGCGTCAAATCCCTCTGCATAAGCATTGTTTTTAAAAGGAACACAAAAACCAAGCCCTTCAAATTAAAAAACCTTTTCTTTGCCTTATTCCGAGCGCAAAAGGCCTTTTTTCTATTCACCAAGCCAAGTCTTGCGAGCCGCCTCCAACAATCGTTCGTCCTCGGAAAAAACAGAAAGGTAAATGCGACGGGCGTTTCGGCTATAGCGGTATAAGGTTATCGAAATATTCTGTTCGCTCAATCGATTAGCATTGTGACTCAAGATATCGGCCAGGTTGCGAAGCGAGGCTCGAGGATATTCAGAAGGTTTGAGAGATCCTTCCAAAACGATTCCAGGCACGACCGGATTGTCATATGGCGCCATTCCCACCGAGATTATCGGCCTACGAACTGGAGACTCTTCGCTTAAAACACGTTGCGGATTGTCGCTCACTGCCCGGAGAGCCATTAGTTTCCTGGCTTCAAGCAAAGTTGCTTCAACCATGGAAAGTGGAATGCTGGAGGATTTAAAAACGCTTGGCGTTTAAAGCATTCGGTGATAATNNATGAAAATCAAGGAAGAAGTCATGGCCGTTATTGACGCTCTAACCAAGGCGGGATTCAAGCCCGTTGACGCCGTTTACGAAGGCGCAGTAGGCGTGAAGGAAGACACCGTGCTCGACTTTATGGAAAAACTGGACGACAAGCAACTGGTGTCAGGCGTAATCCGCGTTATTTACACGACAGACGGAGAGAACATCCGCTTTGTCGAAATTCCCGTCGGCCAGCAGGCTCCGCCTGAAGAAAAAGGTTGAAAAAACAAAGACCCTAATTCTTTTGCACCTAGAGTGCACAATGTCCTTAAAACACAAAAGGCCAACAA
>DUGE01000036.1 GCA_013331595.1 Microcaldota archaeon
AAAACTTTCAAGGAGCGCTATAAGCACTTGTAGGCACTTGACGAATGCGCTAAGGCGGTAAAAGGATTAAGGCACGGATCACTTTACAATCGATGAAAACGCGCTTTGAATGCCGTAAAGCGCCATCAAATAAATGCCCAAGCCCACTATGACGAAAACAGGGACCCACCTCAAGCCGCGGGTGGCCTTGCCGTCACGCATCAAGCCAGTAATCATGGAAGCAAAAAACGCAGTTATGGCTATGCAGGCTATTGAAAAGGTCTTTATGTCCCCGGATTTTATTGATGCGGTGTTCGAACTGCCCACGCCCGGAAGGTTGGATATCCCGCCGGCACCCTGGCCCCCCATTTCGGCAGAATTGCTTCCTCCAGTTGTCTTAAGCTGCTTTGAGGCGATTTGCTCGTTCAGTATTGCGTAGTAGGTTGAAACGGAAAAAAGCAGTGGCGCAGCAATGATTGACGAGAAAATAATGAATATTGCGTAGGTGGTGGTGGCAACTGCTACTTCCCTCTGTAGAAGCTGTGAAGAGCGGATGTCGAAAGCCACTTGGTCGAGCAGGTGCGCCATTTCACCGCCAAGGACTATTCCCTCGTTAATCAACCGGATGGCGCGTTCAACAACCTGCGAATTCACGCGCTTGGTCATTTCCTGGAAAGCTTCGTTGATGGGCGCTCCCCCGAAAGAATCGGCGCTCATGCGCTCTATCTCGTCCTTGAAAGGCCCAAACTCAGGGCGGGCCGAACTCCACACTGCACTCTCAAGGGTCATTCCAGCACGGATGTTGGCTGAAATCATCTGCATGGCTATGGGAAGCATCTGCTCTATCTTGCGCGCGCGGGAATCGGCGTTGGAACTTAGCCAGACGTAAAAAAGCGTAAGGCAGCCTACGAAAGTCACTAGGGGAAAAACCGAATGGTAAATAGTCAGGGTGGTGAAAAAAGGCGAGAGGAAGAAAATCATGAGTGACGCGCCTAGGGAGAAAAACAAGGCAAAGCCGAGGAAAGTCCTTGCCTCCAAGTCCCTAAACCCGCCCTGTATCAAAAGCTTCGTTGTGCCTTGCACAAGCGGCTTGGGAAACAGGGAAGACAGGCGTCGGTAAAGCGGGATTGAAACCATGTTTTTCACTCCATAAACAAAATTATTTAACTATAGCGAAAAAGCTAAGTAATGGAACTTTATTGCTTTTTCGCTAGTCGCAGAAAATGAGTAAAAAGTTCCAAAACTTTCATTTTCTGCTATAAATTATTACACGAGCGGCCTCCTGCTTGAGATGAAGCTCATGAAAAATAATTGGAATCCTATGAGGAACGCGAGCACTGCCGGAAAGATTATGGTTGGAATTTCTATGCCAAGAAAGGATGAGATGACGATTATCATCGTCACACCCAAGCTCGGGACAACCACTGCAAACATCATGTAAAGCATGGCCCATGGAGAAAGCTCCTGGCCGTAGCGGTGGATATCGTCTATCTTTTCCTTCATCAGCTCGTCCAAAATGGATTCCAGCGAATCTCCAACGTCGCTGCCCACTTTCAGCGCGTTCTGGATTTGCCACAAGACTTTCCTGAATTGCATGGAAGGGTTGGTGCGCGTGGCTTCGCTCAACGCGTCGATTTCTGGAACCCCGCTGTTGATCTTGTTGACGATTTTCCTGAACTCGACGCTCACCTCGCCGTAGCCGTTTGCGGCGCTGGTCATGGCATTGAAAAGCGGCACGCCGGATTTCAATTCAATCAAAATCTGCCTCACTGCGGGTATAAGCTGATTTTCCACTAGCTTCTTACGCTTGCCCGAAAGAATGCGCGGATAGAAAATTATTGTGAAAAAGCTTGCCAAGCCCACCACGAAAGTGAACAAAACGGAAATAAAGAGCAGGTTAATCTTTGCAAGCATCGCTATGGCTTGCATGAAAACGAACACTGTGAGCGCATTGGTGATGAAGACGCTGAGGGCAATGGCCATGTAACTCCTTGGGGATTCGGTTATCTGGGCCTGCACCAAATCCTCATGCAGGGCTGGGAAAAACGCGCTCAAAAACCCGCCGGCGTTCTTAAACGTGCCTGCAAGCCCGAGCACTATCCTGCGCGGGAAAAACGAGAATGGGATCTTCAGCAAACAAAACTACCTCTCCAGCCCCAAAAAACGGTTCAACCAAGCAACTGTTTTTTGTCCCCGTTGCTTTCAACGATCTTCAAAACCCTATCCTTGTCACGGTAGTACAGTGCGCTCACTTTCCCGACGGAATTCACGTCACGAACTCCCTGCTTTATCAAATACTTGAGAATGGCCTGCTTTTCCCTCAAGTCCTGTTCCGTTTCTTTGGTGGTAAAGCCAGTGTGCAAAGCAAGCTCGCTGAAAAGCCTCGAACTGTCCTCGAGCTTCTGCAGCTTGTCTTCCCGCGGGTCCCAGGAATATAGGACGTTCATTGAAACCTTGTTTTCCTCGGGCATCACTTCCGCCAGCTCGAAAGTCCTGCGGATGCCGCTCCGCCTTTGGCGGTATTGTACGACTATCAAATGCAGCGCCTCGAGAACTGGCTCGGGAATTGCAATGGGCGGGTTGATCAAACGGTTGCGCACCTGCGCAGCATTATCCGCATGCAGGGTGGCGTAAACGCTGTGCCCCGTGTGCATGGCTTCAAACAAGACTTCTGCTTCGCGCTGCCTGCGGATTTCGCCAACAACAATGCGGTCGGGCCGCATGCGCAGGGAGTTGACCATCAAGTCAAGCATTTCCACGCCGCCCTTTCCCTCGGGGTTGGGAAGGCGGGTGATGAGCGGGGTCCAATGGAGAAAATCGGGGAGCACTAGTTCCTTCGTGTCTTCAATGCTCACAATCCGCTGGTTGGGCGGGGTGAAAACAAGAATGGCGTTCAGGAACGAGGTTTTTCCGCTGGCAGTGCCTCCGGCAATGAGGGTGTTAAGCTCGTACTGCACGGCAAGCCAAATGAGCGAAGCCACTTCCGCATTGAGAGTATTGTTGGAAATCAGGTCGACAATGGTCCACGGGTCTTCGCGGAATTTCCTTATGGTAAAGCCGTTGCCCTTGGCCGAAATGGGAAAAAGCGTGGCGTTGACACGGCTTCCGCCGATGAGCGAGGCATCCATGAGGGGAGTGAGGTTCGTAATCTGCTTTCCCACGCGGCGGCCGATGATGGACGCGAAATTGTGAATCTGCTCTTCACTGGAGAGCGTGAGGTTCGTGCGCAGCCAGCCGAACTGCTTGTGGTAAACGAAAACCGGCTCTTTCGCCGAATTCACAACTATTTCCTCAAGATTGCCGTCGGCAAGCAAAAGCTCTATTTCCCCAAGGCCGACCATCTCCTGAATAAGGCGGCCTACGAGGATTTTTTCTTCCTCATCGCTCAACCCGCGCAACTCCTGCTTTACAAGCTGGCGCGCGGTTTCAACAAGCCGCTTTTTCACTTTCTCCGTTTCACGCGGGTCCAAGACTTCCGAAACCTTGATGTTGACTGCCTCGACTATCCTTCGCTTCAGGTAATCGAGGATTACTTTCGTCGCCTGCTTGACGCGCGTGTGCCGCAATTCATAGGAATTTATGAAATCGTCATCCCGCGCTATAACTGCCACTTCGGCAGGCACGCCCTCGCTTTCAACAGTGTATGACGCCAATTCCTTCAAAAATCACACCAGTACAATTTTTCAAATACAACCAGCAACGCTGCCAATTTATTTCCTCTTCCTCCTCCAGTAGTGCTGCCTGACCTTGTCAATGCGGTTTATCAAAATCCGCCTCCAGCCGTCCGGCCGCTTGCCCTGCTTTTTCGGCACCGCGGCCTTGACTTTCTCTTTTACGATCTCCCCGACTTTCTTTTCAGCCTGGAACAAGCTGGGCAAATCAAAATTCAGGCCAGGAACTGCAAACTTCTTTTTTTCCTTTGCCGGTTCTTTTTTTGTTCCCGCAGGCAAAGGCGGCTTTTCCTCATCGCCGCCCAAACCATCATCTTCACCCGCCTTACTTGGCGTGCCGAGAAGCAGGCTCCTCAAAAACGCAATGTAGAACAAGAGCAATTCCATGAAATTCCGGGTGAACGCCTTGCTGGCCTTGGTTTTCTCGAGCTTGTCCAGCCTGCTCTTGAATTCCGCAAGCTTTTCGGAGAAAACCTCGCCTTCAACCTCCACTTTCTTTACTGACGAATCGAAAACCTGCACGCGCGTCAAGAGCGAAGTTATCTCTCCCCGCAGCTTCATGGCCTTCTGTTTTGAAATGTCATCCTGCGACTCCAAAGCCTTAAGGGCGCCTTCCGCTCTCTTCAGCCGGCGGAGCAAGTCTTTCTCCATGAATGAAGCCACGTGCTCTGCGCCCTCTATTTCCTGTTCAAGCAAGGCTGCCTTGTCAATCGGCTTTACCTGCTTCTCTTCCTCAACGTCCTCCAGAGACATTTCCCTAGGCTGTTGGGACGCTGGCTTTGCAACAAGGCTCGAACCCCCAAGCGTATAGCGCACTTCAATCAAGCCGCTTTCTTCAAGCAGGAAAGAAAGTTTTTCAACCTGGTCTATGGGCAGGTTCAAAGCGTCGGCAGCATTCTTCACACTAACTTTCTTGTTGACCATCACGTAATCATAAAGCCGGTCGATGACTGTTTCAATGTCTTCCTTAACCATATTCCCGCCAAAACCCGCCAAGCCACAAAGGGCGCTCGAACGCAATTAGGAGAACGCAAGGGAGTTTTTTATTACTATAGCAAACTGCGCATGCAGTTTGCTAACCCGCGAGTGGCTCAACCTGTGAGTGCTCAGGCACGAGCCTTCTCGGCCTGCCACGAGCTTTTGCAGACTTTAACGCAACTCATAGCAGAAAATGAAAGTTTTGGAACTTTTTACTCATTTTCTGCGACTAGCGAAAAAGCAATAAAGTTCCATTACTTAGCTTTTTCGCTATCAGTTGACGTTGATTGTTTTCGATGAATTCCAAGCCAAATCACGCACGCTCAAAAGCGAAGGCGCATTGAACGAGAAGTTGCTCGTGTTGAACTCAAACTTAGTTAGAGTGTCTGCAGTGAAATTGCAGCCGTTCTCGGAGTTCGGCTGAGAACCTTTGATGAGGAAATCGCCGTCAGAACCGAAATACAGCTTGACCCAGCACGGATTGGATTTTATGGAAAGCGTTGCAGAATCCGGGTCATACCAATTCCACGTGGTTTCGGGACAATTGACGTCCCGGGTGTTGCCTTGATCCGGGCCGTAAGTGCCTGGACAGCGATAGAGCTTTCCCTGCGAATCGGTTACGTTCAGCTCGTAATCCACGAGCAGACAGGCCTGCTGTCCGGTGCACGCGCCACTGCCGAAAACCTTGGTGAACTGGCCCCAATTGAAATTTGAATTCGTGCAGTTGCCCCAAATTGACGGGTCGCAACTGAAGTTCAAGTCGGTCAAGTTGAAGGCAAGCCTGATGGCCTGAACGTAAGCGAAAGTGCAAGGCGGGTTGGTTGAAGTCTTGCATATGATTTCAATCTGGTTTTTGCCCCAGTCCGGATACTGGTAGGTTATGTTGAAAGGCGTCACAGTATAGTTTACTATGGTCTGGCCGCAGCTTTGCTTTCCAAAACAGGCATAGTCGGCTATGGGATTTCCTTGCGGGTCAAGAAGCCCTATCTGGAAATTCTTCTCACGGTAGTAGTTGTTGATGAAATTGAAATAGTCGCTAAGGGCTGTTGAAACGTCAAGGTCTGCAGGAATTTGGTCGTAGATTGAAAGGTTCTTGTTGTCCTTCACGACGCTCATGCCCGTAATGTGGAAAAGGTCTTCTCGCACGTCGTCCCAGGTGTAGGTTACTTTCTTCGCCACTTCCAGGCCATAGGAATGCTTGGACTGGAAAAGGGCAATTGCAAAAAGTAGCCCTAAAAGCATTACGACAATTATGCTGAAAACCAAAGCCCGCTTCATGAAAAACCAACCACGCTACAAAAACAATTCAATCCAGCCGGTAATTTTACCATTCCGTATTCACTCGCCAACTACTATTTGCGCCACTCCAAAATACTGTTTTTTGTTCTCGATTGCGGAAAACAACCGCTTGGAAGAACTGCGCGTGTCAGTCCAATTGCCTACGGACCCCGAGGCATTGCACTGCCAGTTGAAAGCCGAATCGCGGTATATTGAAACGTTCATGAAAGCGAACGCGTAGCTGTTGGTTTTGCTCATCGTCCGGTTTAGGAAGTTGGTTATAATTTGGTTAGCGCCAGCCGGACAGTTGTAGAGGCTCGAGAAATTGCCGTTCTTGTCAAAAACAGTCAGCTCGTCGGTCGCCATTTCGTGCAAAGAAAGCGTCAAGGGCGTGAAGGAAAAGAGCGAGGCGAAAGTAAGCACTGCAATGCCCATCAAAATCACCGCGAACAGGGCATCCAGGCTGAAAACTATGCCCCTAGGGCCTTTCGAACCATGAAAATCGGGCGAACTCATTTTGCAAGCCTCACCATGACGACCGCTTCGGCACCGTTGAAAAGCACAAGCCTCCGCAGAGGAACTTGGAGCGAATAATTGTCATAGGCATTTCCCATTGTGGCGTTGGCAACCAGGCCGCTGTCATTTACAAGCGGAACCGACCCGTTCAAATAACGCAATTCGAAGTAAAAATCATATCCCGCCACGCCCAACAGCTGGGTGGCGTTGGCATAGGTCAAGTTAAGGAAATTCGCCAGCCGGGACTTGTCAACCACGTTGCGCTCGAAGGACAAACCCACTTGCTTTACAGTTGAAGCATTCCAGCCAACGGGGCTTCCGGAATCCTCAAGCAGCGTGAACGCAACGCCGCTGGCTTTCATTGAAGCGCGCTGGAAATCGCCGGGCGAAGAGTTTTTTGCAAAAAGCGAATCGCGCCAAGCCGCATAGACGCCCACCAGCGCGAAGAAAATCAGGAAAGCAATAAGCAGGTCAATGGAAAAAACCTGGCCCTTCAAACTCTTCCCGCTCCGTGAAACTTCAGCTTTTCTGCCCAATGGTAGTCACCCTGCTTGAAGTCGAAACCCAATAGACGCCCGCGCCCAATGGGCATAGGCTGCAATAAACCGTTGCATTTACAGGATAGGGAATTTCACTGATGCTATCATCCACCTGCAGCCTGCCAACTACCGAATAATTCGTGAAGTTGAGCGAAAAGCCGGGCAGGATTATGGGGACCTGGAATTCGGCGTAAAACCCGTCAATGCGGTTTCCCGAATTGACGAGCAAGGCGGCCTCTTCAACCACCAGCTGCGCCCTGGAAAAAGCAGACTCGCGCTCGACAATAGCTTTTTCCCTGAGGAAAAAAAGGAAAGTGAGAATAAAGAACAGGAAAAGGATGCCGAATATCGCCATCGCCTCTATTCCGGCCTGGGACTTCAGGTGACGGGAAAAATTCCGCTGCAAGGCAAAACCAAAAAGCATGTTCCACACTCGAAAAACCACGGTTCAAGAACTGGGGGCAACGGAAACCGTGCCGTTGTCAAGCATGGTCACGTTGATGAAATAAACGCCCGGCACTACTGGAAGAGAGCCGGTGAGATTAGCGTTGGTGTTGGCAGAAATGTCCGAAAGCTGCCCGTCAATGCTGTAGATCCTGATGAAAACCTCGCTGCGGTTCAAGAAAGCGCTTTCAATATTCTCCGGCATCTGGACGCGCATTATTATGCGGCTTCCCTGGCCCTGGGCGCGAACCTGGTCTACAGTTGAGGCTATTTGCTTTACAACGGCAATTGCCTGGGCTGCGGAATTCTTGGTAACCAAATCCCTATAGCCCAAGTAAAGCAACGGCGCCAGGGCAACAAGAAGCAAAATCAGGATTGTCACGTATTCAATCGTAGCCTGGGCCTTCGATTTACTTCCTCCAAACATAATCATGAATGAAAAAAGAAGATAGAGGTTAAAAAGTATTGCAAGAATAAGAATTGAGGGAGAATCGAAAGCAAAACTTCAATCGGCTGCTGCGAAAGCCGCGCCGGAGGAGATTCAAAGTGGCAGTAAAAATCGAGGTAGTGGGCGAAAAGGTAATCGCCACAGACGCGGCATCAGTGGAATCACTCAACAAAGGCTCGTTCGGCCTTCCGGTTGAAGGAAAGAAAGACAAGCTATGGCTTTTGCCTGAAGAGGCGCTCTACCTTGCAGACGTGCGGGGCGCGGAAATAACCCGCAACTCAACACGCATTGATTTCAACCAGCTTGCATTCCCCTACCGCGAGGGGCCCAAATTCCTCGCGCGCTATTTCACCTACCGCGACTGGCGCGACCGCGGCTTGATAGCAAGGCCCATAAACGAAGCAGAAGGCAATTACGGCCGCTCCCCAGTAGTGCACTATCCATCGAAAGACTTGCAAGCGCCCAAAATCCAGGGCAAGGCGCTGTTCTTCAAGGACGACCTGATGGCCGTAATCGACGACGAGGAGGACAAAAACCTCTTCGAAAAACTTTGGTTCGGCCAGTGGGGAACTTACAAGGCGAAAAAACACGGCCGGCTCCTCAAGCTTGACTCATACGAAACGTTGTTCCTCATGCGCCACGCGCACCTCAAGTGCAACGTCCAGGAAAAGCGAATCGTTAAGGAAGCATTGGAACGCAGGCCCGATTTCCTTTCCCTGTACAGCGTTTATGAAGACTTCCGCCTGCGCGGGTTCGTCGTAAAAACAGGCTTCAAGTTCGGAACGCACTTCCGCCTTTACTTTCCCGGCGCAGCGCCTTCGCTCGGCGAAGGCGAGTGGGTGCACTCGAAACACGTGATTCACGTTTTCCCCCGCGAAGCGAAAATGCTCATTAGCGAATGGAGCCGCGCAATACGCGTCGCCCACGGGGTGAAGAAAACGTTCATCCTCGCAATTCCCGGCGAAAAACGCGTGGAAAAGGAAGAGCTCGATTTTCTTTTATACCACAGGAAGAAAGGCGGGCTGATTGAAAACCCGAGGGAAGACAAACCCAAGTTCGTTATGATGGCGTTGAGCGAAGAGGAGGAAATTGGAGGCGCCGAGCTCGCAAGGGCAATAGAACGGGCGAAGCAAATGGGTCTCGACCTGATGCTCGCCATTTGCGACCGCGAAACGAGCATAACGTACTACCGCGTCAAGCGCATCGAACTGCCGAAAAGCCGTTTCGAATACTACGAAATCGAGTGGAGCCAACCATGAGGGTGGGAAAAATGGGGAAACCAATACGAGGAAGGCCGTTTGAGCGGGTTATCCGCCCTGAAGAATTGCCCCCAGCGCTCATTGAACATATTACGAACCTCGGACACCGGTTTTCGAGAGAAAGAATAAAAGCAGCTAAAGGAATAGAAAGCAACCCGCATCCCAATGCTTTGGGCGCATTGAACTGGGCGCTTGACAGGGAACAAGACAAAAGGGTAATGAAAGCACTCAGGAAAGCATTTGACAGGGTGGTTGAAGCATCAACAGGAAAAAATTGAATTCAATAATGACAAAACGCCAAATTCCTGAAATCTTGAAAACAACTTAACTGAGCTAACATGAAAACCGTTCTCGTTACAGGCGGCGCCAAGGGCTTGGGAAAGGCGATTGCCCTCAAGTTCGCTTCTGAAGGATTCAAAGTCTGCATCGACTATTTCCACAGCGAGGCCGACGTGAAGAAAACGGTTGTTGAAATCAACCAGCTTTCGAAAGGCTTTGCGTTCAAGTGCGACGTGCGGAGCGAAGCGCAAGTTAAGAAAATGGTTTCTGAAGCTATTGCCTCAATGGGCAGCATAAGCGTTTTAGTAAACAACTCAGGCATCTACTCTTCCAAGCCCGGCATTGCCTTGACGGACTTGACTGAAACAGAATGGGACGACGTTATGGACACAAACCTCAAGGGAATGTTTTTGGTGACAAAGGAAGTTGCAAGGCAAATGATTGAAAATAAAATAAAAGGCCGAATCATCAACATTTCTTCCGTGGCAGGGTTGACAGGCTCGCCAGCAGGCCCGCACTACACGGCATCAAAACACGGGGTAATCGGATTCACAAAATCAATCGCGTCACAACTCGCCAAACACGGAATTCTAGTGAACAGCGTTGCCCCTGGAGCAGTCCTTACCGATTTGCTGAAAAACACGAGCGAAGAACGCATCCAGCATTACGTCGACCAAACTCCGACCGGTTCCCTATCCACGCCTGAAGACATTGCCGATGCAGTTTTCTTTTTGGCACAGGCACGTAACATAACTGGCCAGACGCTCGTCGTTGACGGCGGCAGGCTAATGCACTAAATGTTGAATCAAAACAATCCGGCAACTTCCCGCGTGTTCAAAACCCTAATTGCAGCTTGGCGCTTCAGTTTCTTGTCATTGCTCCAAATAGAGTCGTTTTCCGCCAAAGCCAACGCGAAATAAGGCCAATCGTTTGGATCTGGGCTCGTCTGAAGTGCTTTTCCCTTTAAGTGCGCATACTTTTCTTTAGGCAAAATTCTTATTTTATTGAAAATCGTCTTGAAAAGCAGTTTCAATTCTGATTCGTTCAAACCGGATTTAAGCGCGATTTCCTCAAAGTGCTTTTCAAGCTCCACTTGTGCAAAATCCGGGGTTGAAAGCTCAAGCTCGGTATTGAAAATAAAATCCAGTGAAAAACCGCGAGCAATCGCCGCAGAAATTATGATGTTCGAATCTACAATCAACAGAAATATGCTAGTTTTTATTGACCTCGTGTCTTTTTGCAATTCCATTGTTTATTTTTCTACCTATAATCAGCGCATCTCTTTCAGTAAGCTTGCTTTTAGAAGTGATTTGCTTAAGCAATTTCAACTCACCCAAACGGTCCCTGAATGCTTCCCTGGCAACTTCAGACCAGTTTATCACTGGAAATTCTTCCATTTGCTTTTTCAAGTCGTCCGGAACCGAGAGAGTCAAATTAACCAAGTTTTCCACCACACATATAACATGTGCATTAAGTATAAATACGTTTTGAACCCGAACGCCTCAAAGGAATAAACCAAACAGTCCCACCAACAGAAACAATTAAAACAAAGCTCAAAAAGTAATATCATAGTAGATTTGAAGGTGATTGAATGCCTCGAAAACCTCGCAGGGAAAAAGAATTCCTACATGTAGGAGAATACTATTCACCAAATTATTTACACAAGGATATAAAACCGCTAGAAACGCTAAGACGCAACTCAGGGTCTTTAAGGGAATTATCATTTAATGCGGGAATATTAAAAGAATTGATACGGATACACTTTCAACGCAAAAGAATTCCAACCGCACTAACAGAGTTCCCGCAAAGCTTGAGGCCACGCATATTGGATTTGCAGAGCAAAGAACCAGAAGTTAGAATTAGTGCTGCAAATGCTATTGCCAGATCTCCGCATCCATCTGCCCTCCCTAGAATAGAAAAAGCGCTTGAAACGGAAAAACACCCAGGAGCGGAAGCCGCATTAAGACGGGCTAAACGCGAAGCAATTTTGGCACTTTTTGACTGGGCACCTTACCGACGCGATTAATTGAAATGCGCATCAGCTGCTTTTCAGGACTATCAGGCTCACGGTCTGCTCCACGCCGTCGAAAGAGCGGATTTTCTCTATCACGCCATTATAGTCCTCGGGAGAGTCGACGGCGACTTCGCAGGCGACGTCCCACTCTCCCGAGACTTCCCTTACGCCGCGAACTCCCCTCAAGCTCAAGAGGAACTTCACCAGCGCAAGGGTAGGTTTCTGTGGGTTGAACCGAATTAGCACGATTGACTTGAAGCCGATTTTCGAGAAAGTCTCAAGCGTAAAACGGATTGCCTTCCCCTCAACAAGCCGTTCAAGCCTGTTGCGCACAGTGCCTTCAGACACGCCAAGCTTTCCCGCAAGCTCGACGTTCGAAATGCGCGAGTTGCGTTCGAGAAGCGAAATGATTTTCCTATCCAGCTCGTCCATCCCATGTCTCCTGCCCCCACCAAAAGTAGTTTTTACGAAATCCATTAATAAAACTTCGTTTTTCGTTGTTTTTTACGAAAAAATTACGAAATATTTAAAAGACGACCTGTGCATAGAGGTAAAGCAAAGTACGCTGGCAACCCCAGGAAGGCAAAACCACTGAAAACCAGCAATCCAGCGCAGCCCATACTTTTGAAAAATTCCGGAATGGAATGCGTAAAAAACCCCAGCGTCCATAAAATCTATAAGGCGAATCAAATNNAAGCACGACATGTTCTGGGCAGACCAGATTGCGCGCGAAGCAAAACCTTTCAACGGAAAGCACGTGGTGGGCGACGCTAAAACCCCATCCGGAAGAATACACGTCGGCTCGCTGCGCGGAGTGGTGATTCACGACGTCATCCACAAGGCATTGGTTGACGCAGGCCAGAAAAGCGGGTACATTTACCGCTTTGACGACCTCGACCCAATGGACGGATTTCCGCCAGAACTTCCGGAAAGTTTCCGCAAGCACATGGGAGAGCCGCTATGCAACGTGCCCTCGCAGGAAAAAGGGTTTGAGTCTATTGCACAGTATTACGCCCTTGATTTCCAGGAGGTTTTCGAAAAGCTCGGCTGCAAGCCAACCGTAGTCTGGGCTTCGAAAGCATACCGCAGCGGAAAGATGAACGACTACGTGCGCATTGCGCTGGAGAACGCTGAGAAAATCCGTGAGATTAACGTGCGCATCAGCGGAGCCAAGAAGGCAGAAGGCTGGCTCCCTATTAACGTCATTTGCGAGAAGTGCGGGAAAATCGGCACTACGCACGTCAGCGATTTCGACGGCAAGACCGTAAAGTACGTTTGCGCCGGCGCGNNTTGATGGGAATGCAAAGCTCACTTGGAAGATAGAGTGGGCGGCGCAATTCAACTTGTACAAGGTCACAATAGAAGGCGCGGGGAAAGACCACTATGCAGCAGGCGGGTCGCGCGAGGTTGCGAGCACAATAAGTGAAGAGATTTTCAAATATCCCAACCCGTACAACTTTCCCTATGAATTTTTCCTTCTCGGGGGGAAGAAAATGTCCACCTCGAAGGGAGTGGGCGTGAGCGCAAGGCAAATCAGCGAAGCACTGCCAGCGGAAATCCTTCGTTTCCTCATAGCACGCTACAAGCCGAGAAGCGCAATAGACTTCAATCCCGACGGCGATACGATACCAAGGCTTTTCGACGATTGGGACAAGTTTGCAGCGGTTTATTTCGGCAAGGAACAGGTGCGCGACCCGGACGTGCCGAGGATTTTCGCATTAAGCCAGATTGCCGGAAAGCCGAAAGAGCACTTCAGCGTCCCGTTCTCATTTATCGCTTTTCTCGTGCAAGTGCCGAGCGTCGATTTGCTGGAGGCAGTGGAGAAATACAAGGGCTCTGCCTTGAATGATGAGGAAAAGAAGGAGCTGGAGCACCGGGCGGATTACGCAAAAATCTGGCTCGAGAAGATTGCGGGTGAAGAGGCGAAAATCCGCATTGTCGACAAGCCCGACTGGGAAGGCATCAATGAGAAAACAAAGAAGGCGCTTGCAGAATTTGCAGAATGCCTAACGCTTAGCGAAGTTGCGCAGGGCGAGAAGATACGGTTGATTTGCACCGAGAACGGCATAACAATCCAGGATTTCTTCAAGGCCGCTTACCTGATTTTCATCGGCCGTGAGAAAGGCCCGAAGCTCGTGCCTTTCCTTAACGCGCTTGACAAAAAGATGGTTGAAAAACGCTTGAAAGGAGAATAAAAGCTAAGGTTTGCACGCATGAAACCCAAGAAAAAAATCCTAATCATTGGGATGAGACATGGGATAGCAACTTCCGAGGACGTTATTGGAAGAAGGCCTGGTTTTTTGGAAATACATTTTCCCAGATTGTCCCGAGCATTATTCCCGCCATCACCTCCAAGCCGAAACCAGGAAATAATGGCATTAATAAAACAGTT
>DUGE01000005.1 GCA_013331595.1 Microcaldota archaeon
TTATCCTGTTAATTTCACTGCTTTGAATTTTACCAATTATGCTTCTCGCGTTGGCTTGAACGCCACTTGGACGGACATGCTGCAAAGCTATAATGCTACTACAAACTCGACGGGTATTGCAGGAATTACGGCCTTTTTGGGCAACAGCACTTTGAATTCCAGTGCAACGAGGTACGGGTATAACGCCACGGGCTTTAACTTGACGGTTAACGCCACTTCCTACCAGCTGGTTAAAACTGGCGCTGCGAGTGCGATTACCATTTATTATGGCGACGGCCAAGAGGGGGCAGTAAATTCTTCGCTTGCAACAAACTTAACAGCACTGGTGCTTGATGCTCTTGGAAACGCAGTTGGCGGTTATCCGATTACTTTCACTGCTTTGAACGCCACCGCTTACGCTGCCAGAGTTGGTTTGAACAGCACTCATGCTACCATGGCTTCAACGTACAACGCTTCAACCAACACTACCGGCCACGCCGCAATAATAGCTTTCTTGGGCAACAGCACTTTGAATTCCACTGCAACAAGGTACGGCTATAACGCAACCGGCTATAACCTCACTACGAACGCCACGTTCTACCAAACTCCGGCTGCAGGCGCTCCAAGCGCAACCCACTTCTACATTTCGTACGGAAACAGCCAGAGCGGGACCATAAACTCTTCGCTTGCAACCAACTTGAGCGTTTTTGTTGGAGATGCTTTTGGAAACGCAATAAGCGGTTATCCAATCAACTTTAGCGCCTTGAACGGCTCCAACCAAGTGCAAACCAATTACGCTGCCAGGGTTGGTTTGAACAGCACTCATGCTACCATGGCTTCAACGTACAACGCTTCAACCAACTCGACTGGTATTGCCGGAATCGTAGCGTTCATGGGCAACACCACGCTGAACAGTTCAACACCCAGGTACGGTTTCAACGCAACCCAGTTCAACGTAAGCGGAAACGGTGCGGCCTTCTATGAGACTCCTACTGCAGGCAATGTTAGATTCTACAACGTTTCAGCTTCGCCGAGAGAGACTGACAGCTCGTTCACAGTGACCGTTTCATCGTACGATGTGTTCAGCAACATCAACGGCACGAGCGCGTGGAACGGCACGCTCTACTTGAACCGGACTGGTGCGGCTTCGCTGACTTACTCGGTTGACGGCGGTGCTTACTCAACTTGGGGAGGAAGCGTGGGCCGGACGCTTTCCAGCGGAAACACGACCATCTCATTCACAGATGCGGGTAACGATTACCTATATTTGACCTTCAACGACACTGGCGCTGTTACTGCAACTGGTACCAGCTCTCAAGTTCAAGTTACTGCGCAAGGAATTCCGCCTACAGGTGGAGGTCCCCCATCTTATTCGAACCCGACGCCCACACCAAGGCCTTCAATAACGCCCACGCCGACCAGTACGCCGCGTCCCACGGTTGCGCCAACTCCCGATGCTGGTACTCCAACCCCGACAAGAAGGCCAACGGCCACGCCCTACCGCGCTCCGACTGTCGTTCCAACTGAACAAGCTGGAATAAACGCAGGTGAAGGCGAGGGAGCTGGTGGCTCTACTGCAAGCGGCAGGAATGCTCTGAGCGACAACATCCTGCTGTTCGGCGGACTGTTGATAATCCTCGTGGCGCTGTACTACTGGTTCGCCATGCGCAAGCCGAAAAAGGGACTCTAAATAGAATTTGGGCCCTTTTCCCTTTTTTTCTTCTTTTTATTTTTTTTCTTTTTCTCGTTTTTTTTCAAGCCCTCCAGTGAATGGTGCATAAATTGGCGTGCCTATGCTTCGAACTGGAGAACCGGATGATTACCCGGTTTATCGGGCTAAGCAGCACTTTTTGTTCTTTTATTTTACAGCGCCTAAAAGCAGGGAGAGCAAAGCCATTCTCACGGGCACGGCGTTCGCAGCCTGGCGGAAGTAAGCTGCGCGAGGGTCGCTGTCGATGACAACGTCAATCTCGCCAACGCGAGGCAAGGCGTGCATCACGAGCGATTTGCGCTTCATTTTCTTGAGCGTTCCTTGGCTAACGTGATAGCTTTCCTTGAGCAAGGCGTAGTTTGCGCCTGCTGAAAGCCTTTCCTTCTGCAGGCGCGAGACGTAAAGCACGTCCAACCCGGGCAAAACCCCGTTCACGTCGTCAACAAGCCTTATTTCTGCACCGTGCTTTCGCGCTTTGTTCAAGTACTCTCTCGGCATTTGCAGTTCGCGGGGCGCGATGCAGTAAAGCGAGGCTCCCAGCCGGGCGCCGGCAAGCAAGAGCGAGTGGTTGGTGCGGCTGTGCTTCAAGTCGCCGTACAGCCCGATTTTAACCTTCAAGCTTCCCAATTCCTTGCGGATGGTATACAAGTCGACGAGCGTTTGCGTCGGGTGTTCTTCTACTCCCTCGCCGGCGTTTATTACGGGCACGTTGGAGCAATCGGCTGCCTTTTGCAGAGAGCTGGCCTGCGAATGGCGCATTGCGATAACGTCCGCATAGGCTTGCACCATGCTAATCCCGTCCTCGAGCGACTCGCCTTTCTCGAAAGATGTGCTGTGAACGTCGGAAAAGCCGATGCACCCTCCGCCCAGCCGTAGCATTGCAGTTTCAAAAGAAAGCCGCGTGCGCGTTGAAGGCTCGAAGAAAAGCGTGGCAAGAATCTTGCCTTTGCATAGGGAGCTTGCCTTGGCCGGATTGCAATCCATTGCTTTCGCAGTGTCGAGAACGCGCAGGATTTCCCCGTCGGAAAAATCGCCTATGGAAATCAAGTCCCTGCCCTTGAGCGAAGCCATTCTTTTCCACCGTGATGCCTTAAGGATTAAGTTTCCGGTTAATAAAAGCGGTTTCCCCAGCTCCCCATGGCCGTCTTTTGCTTGCCGCTATAGCATTATTATGTTTTCATCCTTGAGTCGGGCAAAATCAAGGTCGCCTGTGACTAGCTTGGCATCTTGCTCTCTTGCCGCTGCAAGAGTAAATGCATCTATTGCGCTAAGGCCGTGCTGTATTCGAAGTTCGCCTGCAGACAAGGCTATGCTTTCAGTGATTGGCAGGAGGTTAGAAACCCCTTTTATAAACGCGATTGCTTCATCTCTCTCTTTCTGGCCTTTCCTTTGATGGATTCTATAATAGACTTCATAGAGATTAGCCGAAGTAGTAAAAATTTCGCCTTTATTCCGCTCTAGAAGCTGCTTCACTTTCCCATTGTCTTCCTTGAAGAAAAAAGCAAGCCAGGCAAAGCTATCAAAAACCAGTTCCATGCTCCTTCTTCTCCCTTGCGTGCTCTTTGTAGAACTCCTTAAGCTCGCTGCCGGAACCTTTCAGGAACCCGTGCATTTCCCCCACGCTCTTAACGGGAATAAGCTGTACGTGCTTGTTTTTATCCACAACTGCCGAGAATTCCTTCGGGTTGCCTATGTCTTCCCTCATCTTTTTTGGAAGCACCATCCTACCGTGCTCATCCATTTTTACCATAATTTCCATAAATTCCACCTTTTTGGCTTTTGTGAATTTATTATGAAAGTTGGCATTTAAAAGCTTTTCTGCATTTCCGCGGAGTGAAGCTTTTTTTGGGAAAGTTTCAGGAGAAAAGAACTGCAGTCTGTCTTCCAGATTTTTTCTATGCTTTCAACCGTGGCAAACGCTTTAATTTTCCGAAGAATATGTTTACTAACTGGCGTGAGCAAGAGGCAGTAAGCATGAAAGTCAACGGGCGTGATTATCGGGCGGTTTGGATGCAGGCGAACAGCGTGTTCATGATAGACCAGACCAAGCTTCCAGACTCATTCGAAATTTTTGAGTCGCAAACCTTTGCAGAAACGGCTTCGGCAATCAAGCGCATGGTGGTGCGCGGAGCCGGGTCAATAGAAATGGCTGCTGCGTTCGGCATGGTCCAAGCTTTTTTGGAGCGCAAGCCCGAAGAAGGGCGGGATTTGCTGGAGAAAACCAGGCCAACTGCAGTTGGCCTGTTCAAGAGCGTCAAGCGCGTTTGCGCTGCAGGCGCAGCAAATGCTTCGAAGGAAGCGGGGCAAATCGCATTCGAGGTTGTTGAAGCGTGCAGGAAGATAGGCGAGTTCGGGGAGCCTTTGATTCCCGACGGCGCGACCGTTGAAACGCACTGCAATGCAGGCTGGCTTGCCTTGGGCGACTGGGGCAGCGCACTTGCGCCCGTTTATCTAGCGCACAAGCGGGGGAAAAAAATCCGCGTGCTTGTTGGCGAGACGAGGCCGCGCTTGCAAGGCGCCAGGCTTACGGCCTGGGAGCTGGCCAACGAAGGCGTGGATTTCAAAATAATTTCCGNNCACATGGCAGCCCACTTCATGTCCAAGGGAGAAACGGATTTGGTTTTAATCGGGGCGGATAGGATTGCAGCCAACGGGGATACGGCAAACAAGATAGGCTCCCTGCATTTGGCTATAGCCGCAAAACACTACGGAGTGCCGTTTTACGTCGCAGCCCCGTCGGGCGCGTTCGATTTTGCGTCGGAAAACGGGGGCAAAATTAAAATCGAAGAGCGCGACGAAGACGAGGTCCTGCATTCTCCGGACGGCTCGCGTTTGGCCGCGTCCGGCGCGCACGCGTTGAACCCGGCTTTCGACGTTACTCCGGCCGGCTTGATTTCAGGTTTCATTACTGAAAAAGGCGTGCTGGAGCCATCCCAGTTTGGTGTGTTGCGTTGAGTTCCGGCGAAAAATATGTTGGCGTGAAGTTCGAAATAGAATTCGAGGGCGAGTGGATTCCAGATTCTCTTGCGAGCGAGTTGGTTTCGTGGGCGAAAAAACTTGATGAAGACGGCCTGACTCCGCCTTACGAATATAACGGGAGAAAATGCAATGCGGGAAACTTGAGTTACCGCAAGGAACCCGGATTTGTCATAACCCCCACAGCGCGCTCTTCAGCCTCCCTGTCACCACTTGATTTGGTTTTCGTAGTGCGCTGCGACCCCGCTGGTCGCAAGGTGTTCGCGCGCGGTTCTAACCCCCCTTCTTCAGAAGCATTGACGCACTATGCAATTTATTCAGCCCGGCCGGACGTTGGCGCGGTTTTTCACGGCCATGACGGGGCGATATTGAAAAACGCAGGAAAAATGGGGGAAGCGGTTGCGAAGGAAGCTGCCTACGGCAGTGTGGAACTGGCGTTGGGAGTACAAAAGTCAGCTGAAAAGGCGGATTTCATCGTGCTGGAAAACCACGGGTTCATTGCCCTGGGCAAAACCATGCGCGACGCGGGCGAGCTGGCCCTCGGCAAGCACGATGAAGCGGAACGATTAGGGTAATTACAAAGCTATTTTTCTTTTGCCTTCATTTCATACTTGTTTTCGGGGGCAGGGTAGGCCGTCCTTTTAATAGATTGTGCGTCTCTATAATTAGGAGTGGAATATTATGGCTAAGCCGATTGAACCAACGCCGGAAATAACCGGTAAAGATGCGGACGAATTTGTTGAGCTTACTAAGCGTGCTGAAGTTACCCTAGACCCTCAAAAAACTAAATTCCTTGACGAGTGCCGCAAAATATACGCTGAACGCAAGCCCTAGTTCTAAGTCGTGGTAAATTTGCCCGAGCCTATTCCGCATTCAGATTTACTTGTTGTTCCTCTCAATCCAGGAATGGACCTGGGCGCTTTCGATTGCCAAGATGAAGATTTGAATGAGTTCTTGAAGAAAGATGCGTTTTCCTACCAGAAAAACGGCATAGCCCAAACGTACGTGTGCCAATATTCAAACCAGCCCGTTGGATTTTTCAGCCTTTGTTCTGACGCGATAAAACTGTCGGATTTAGAAGAAATAGCGGAATTTGGCGTCGATAAAACACATCAGGACTATCCGGCCATTAAGATAGCCCGGCTTGCAACCTCTGCTTCTTACAAAGGGCGCCATATTGGGATGTTTATGGTAAAATACGTCATTGGCATGGCATTAGAGTTTTCTAAGAAGATTGGCTGCAGATTTGTAACCGTTGATTCTATGCCAAATTCAGTAGAGTTTTACCAGCGTTTGAACTTCATAAAAAACCTGAAGGATCATTCTGGAAAAATGGAGAGCATGCGGTTCGACTTGATTGAACCTCCAACCTCTAGCGTTGCTTCCTCTCCTTAGCACTACTATTCTTCTTTTTGGTCTTGTGTTTTGCCCAGGGCGACGGCAGAAAAGGATATTCTCCTTTCTAAACCGTTAATTCTGTTGTTGTTTTTTTATTGTCAGAAGCTACCTTGGTCATCACGAGTCAGACTGGGACGGTTTCATCACAGAAAGGATTTTCGCGAGGGCATTATTAACTTTTTCCGCCGTGGCAAAAAGCATTCAAACAAAAGTCTTTAAATCCCGGAATGCGTAATTCTTTCAGTAGCCTTTGCAGTGTTTCAACAGGTGGTGTTCAAATGGCTTTAGAATGGATTTTGATAGGTGTCATAGTATTAGTGCTGCTTTTCCTCGTGCTGCTCTACAACGGCCTCATCAGGTCGAGGAACAACGTCGACAATTCGTGGTCGCAGATTGACGTTCAGCTCAAGAAACGAAGCGACTTGATTCCAAACCTCGTTGAAACGGTCAAAGGCTATGCCAAGCACGAGAAGGAAGTCTTCACTCAAGTTACGCAGGCGCGCGCGAACATGCTGAAAGCCCAGACCGTGGGCGAAAAGGCGAAGGCAAGCAACATGATTTCGGACGCGCTGAAAAGCATTTTTGCCGTGGCAGAAGCATACCCGCAGTTGAGGGCAAGCGAGAATTTCAAGCACCTGCAGGAAGAGCTGAGCGACATCGAGGGAAAAATCGCTTACGCGCGCCAGTTCTACAACGATTCCGTCCTTGAATACAACAATTCAACCCAGGTTTTCCCGAACAATGTTCTCGCAGGCTCAATGGGCTTCACAAAGCGTGATTTCTTCGA
Source organism: Microcaldota archaeon (assembly GCA_013331595.1). The sequence goes on from DUGE01000005.1 coordinate 6,852, forward strand.
GGTAGCCGAGGCTGACAAGAAGCTCGTGAAAGTCAAGTTCGATTAAAACGAAGGGGAAACCAAGGTTCGTTGCAGAAACCTCGCTGGTTTCTGCGACGCACCGTAGAGCTTTGCTCTGCGAGTGTCGCCTTTCTAAACCTCTTCCTTTTTTAGTATTTTGAGGTTGCATTTGAATGCCTGAATTATACCAACAGATTGCCGACAACAAGCGCAAGTCCTGGCTGTTCGTCCTCTTTCTTTTCGTGCTTGTTGCCGTTGTAATGTTCTTTTTTGGAATCCTAACCGGCATGGGCAGTTTTGGTTTCATCCTGGCTTTGCTCATCGCGGGATTTTCGGCAATAGGCTCTTACTACTGGAGCGACAAGATAGTCATTGCAGCAACAGGAGCGCAGCCTGCTGACGGAAAGCAGTACTTCAAGCTCCATAGCCTGATTGAAGGGTTGTGCATTGCAGGCGGCCTGCCAAAGCCGAAAGTGTACGTTCTCGAAGATGATGCGATTAACGCTTTTGCAACCGGCAGAGACCCCAAGCACGCCGTTGTCTGCGTTACAACGGGGGCATTGCGGAAGCTTGACAAGAGCGAGCTTGAAGGCGTTCTTGCGCACGAACTGAGCCACGTGAAGAACTATGACGTGCGCTTCGTCACTTTTGCGGTTGTAATGGTTGGCATTGTCGGCATTCTTGCAAACATGGCGTTTAGAGGGATGCTTTTTGGGGGAGGGAATCGCGACAGGGGAGGCAAGGGAGGCAGCCTGGGCATTGCCCTAGTGGTAATAGGCATTCTTTTCCTCATTCTAGCGCCGTTGTTTGCGAAGCTCGTCCAATTGGCAGTGTCGCGCAAGCGCGAGTATCTTGCAGACGC
>DUGE01000055.1 GCA_013331595.1 Microcaldota archaeon
ATTCCTTGGAGTCTATTTGCGATAATGCCTCACGGAACCTTGCTTTCTCGTGTTCATTGAAAAAATCTTCAGGGTTTAATTTTCCTGAAAGCATTAACTCTGCAACATAATGGCTGAAGTCCATTTCCCTGCCGTCGGACAAGGTAATCCAACCCCAAGCTGAATGAGGGTTTGGCGTATACTTCATTACCTTAGCGCCGCCAACTTCCAACTCTCCCGCCATTGGAACGATTATTTTTTTAGAAAAATCTGGGAAAGGAGGATGGGAATAATCATGGCCAATCCCCAACTCCGTTTCTTTCCTTTGAATCGCATCAACGTATATGTCCGCCAGACGCTCTTGAACGCCACTATCAATGGCATCGCCCAAAAACTTTACTGCCTTTGTCCGGTTTAAATGAACTAAACGAAGCTCGTCCGAAACAGGATCGTGGTATAAAAAAGAATAAGTGTTCTCCCCAAAAGCGCTAGGGGTTAAATTTTTAGCTTTAACCCAAGTGTCTACCGTATAATCATCCACTACTGAAGGCTTAGTAGATTTAGCCCGGTCAGAAGAAATTCCCGCATTAATACTTTCAACATATGCTTTAGCTCGGGGTTGCTCTACGTTTTGCGTGGCTGGCGGGGTAAAATGCAGCCAAAAAGCGCCGGCTACAGCAGGGGCAGACAAGGCAACAAGCCAGCTTGAACGTTTTATTTCCTTGAAACTGCCGCGAAACCGTTGCCTTAAGTTTTTCATTCGCTGGGCAACGGGAATTGTTTTCTTTTCAACGGGTTTCACTGGCTGTGCCATAAAGACAATTGCCCATTCTCATCTTTTATTCTTGCCGTTGGCCAGTGCCAAAAAAATCGAACGGGCGAAAAATTAAAACAGCTGTTCCACAACCGCAGGAATGAGCTTGTTCTCGGCCTTGCGCAAGTGGTTTTGGAAAGTCGTGCGCGGCACGCCGTTCTTGCGCGCAATTTGCTCTAGAGAAGCCCTGCGCGGGAATGAATAGTAGCCTGCGCTGTATGCGGCTTCAAGCGCCTCCTTTTGCTTTCCAGTAAGGCTTTCAAGCGCATTGGGAAGAAAGAGGTTTAAAGGCTGTTCCTTGATTGAAAGGATTTCCGCACTAGCCTCTCCCTTCAGCGCATTAATCTTGTCGTAAAGCCGGGTCAAGTCGCCCTTCCGCCAGGATGCAACAGTCCAGTATTCAAAACCGTCCTTCAGCACTATGGGCTTTGGCATGAAGGTCTTGTGGTCGAGAATCAAATTGTGGAATACCGTGTTCATTCCGATTGCAAAGAAAACCTGGTCTCCCTCAACACCCACAACTCGGGCCCGGGGGTCACGGGCTAAACTTTCCTTGAGTTTTTCCTTCTCCCTCCCGCCGCACAATGCAACTCGAAACAGGAAATCCTTGCCGCGCTCGGTGAAGGCGTTCAAGTAATAGCTTGCAATATAGCCGTCAACGCCCTTGGTCAGCTCTAGCAGGGCGCTGTCCTTGTGCCAAAGCCTGAATTCGCCCACCCACAATTTTCCCACCTTTTGCGATAGTACAAAAAATTGAACTATTCAGTCTACAAAAGTAGACCATGCCGAGTTTTTCGTTAACACTCAGAATTCTCTTGAAGTGAAAATCCTCGTTACGAGAACAAGGCCGAACATCACTGAAATGAAAAGGCCGAACAAGCCAAGCGCGGAATACCCCCAGACCAGCGGAGGGATTTGTGCTGCCAAAAGCTGTGCGCTCGCGACAAGCAATGCTGCAACTATCAGCGAAAGCGAAACTTTGTTTATTGTTTTATCCAATTCGTAAACAGGCTCTTCCAGCCCGCGGTGCTCTATGGAAAGGCTCAACTGGCCTTCCTCGGCCTTGCCGAGAACGTTCGAAAATTGAATGGGAATTTTCGAGGCCGCCTGGGCGATTTCCTGCACCGAAAGCCAGGATTTCTTGAGCACGGTCGAGATTTTCCTGCGGTCTTCAATCATCTGCCTGACAACCGGCTTTGCGATTTCAATCGTGTTGAATTGCGGGTAAAGCCTGCGTCCCAGGCCGTCCAAGTGCACCAACATGCGCATTAAAAGCATGCTTTTCGCNNTCGCGGATTATTCCAGTAAGGTCTGCAACCACGTCGCCAAGCCGCATTTGCTCGAGCGGCACGTTGTAATACTGCTCAATCACTTCACCCAAGTCGTCCTTGAACGCGCCGGCATCCGCATCTGGAGGAAGCACTCCCACACCCATGAAATAATCCACCAATTTTTCAGTGTCTTTCTGGATGAGGGCGATAAAAAAGTCAGTGGTCTTGTCGCGGGATTTCACATCAAGAAAACCCATCATTCCGAAATCAACCACGCCAATCCTGTCGCCGCGCATGGCAATCAAATTGCCCGGGTGCGGGTCGGCCTGGAAAAAGCCGTGCACCAAAACTTGCCGTATCAGAGAGCGGGCGCCCGCCTCGACGATTTTCTTCCGGCGCGCCAACGGGTATTTCGCCGCATCGAGAATCTTCACGCCTTCCACGAACTCTTCGACCAGAACCCTGCGCGTGCAGTACTCTGGATAAATTTTCGGCACAAAAATTTCCGGATCACCCTCGAAGTTCTTGCGGAACTTTATCGCATTGCGCATTTCGTGCATGAAATCCAATTCGCGGCGCAAGTTCTTGGCGAAATCCTGCACCAAAGCAGAAGGGGAGTAGAATTTGGTTTCTGGAAAATTGCTTTCTACAAAAACCGCCAGGTCGAAAAGAATCTGCATGTCCGACTCTATCTTGGAAGCGATGTTGGGACGCTGGACTTTGACAATCACGCGCTCGCCGTTCTGGAGAGTCGCCCTATGCACTTGCGCTATGCTTGCGGCCGCAAGCGGCTTTTCCTCGACGTTCTTGAATATTTTGGAGTAATCGCCGTACTCCTCGCGCAAAACGCCCTTTACGGCTTCGAATGAAATGGGCTTGACCTCGTCAGTCAGCTTTTCCAGCTCCCTGACGATTTCCTCGGGAAGAAAGTCGCCGCGCGTTGAAAGAATTTGGCCGAATTTCACGAAAGTCGGGCCGAGCTCCTCGAAAGCCCTTCGAAGGCGAATGCCCGCAGGTATTTTCTGCTTGGGGCCGAAAAACCGCAATGCAAGGTTCTTGAAAGGCCCTTTTTCCTCGGCGCTTGCAACCGCCTCTTCAAAGCCGTGGGAAGCAAAAACGTTGATTATTTCCCTCACGCGGCCGAAGTTCTTGTACTGGCGCGAGAAAGGCAAAGGAATTTGGATCATTGGAATTTCAACCGTATAGAGAACCCGAAAGTTTTACTATAAAGAGCGAAGGAAAAAAAAGTAGTTAAAGCATACGGATTTCTGCGGAAGACAATTGCACGCCCAAATAAAATTATTTGCATGCATTAGCGGGGAAAAAACCTCAGAATGGCGGGCAAAGGTTTAAAAAGCAGATAGGGCTTATTCATCAGCTCAAACGCTACATATGGCGTTTTTAGGCGGTTTTTGGCCTTTTTCGAGGGCGTTTGGGTTTTTGCATTCGTGGAAGATAAGGAAGGGGAGGCAATAGGAGAGGGTGGTTCTAATGACAGTATCCGGTATGTCCAAAGGCAGGAGCAGCACTGAAACTATTGAGGGCGAATTGAAGTTCGAAAGGCGCTTCACCAAGAAAGGCGTGCACCCCTTTGATGCGATGGATTGGGAGTATAGGGATGCGGAGATCGCCGATTCAACGGGCAAAGTCATATTTTCGCAGAAGAACGTTGAAGTTCCCACCACTTGGTCGCAGCAGGCCGTGAAAATCGCTGTTTCAAAATACTTCCGCGGGCAAATCGGCACAGGCAACCGCGAGACCAGCGTGCGACAACTGATAATGCGCGTTGCGAAAACCATTGCAGACTGGGGCCGCACGGGAAATTATTTCACTGACGAAGAGCAGGCTGAAATCTTTGAACAGGAGCTTACGCACATTCTCGTACACCAATACGCGGCATTCAACTCACCAGTTTGGTTTAACGTCGGAATTGAGAAACACCCGCAAGGTAGTGCGTGTTTTATCAACTCAATCAAGGACGACATGCGCAGCATCCTCAACCTCGCAGTTACGGAAGGCATGCTTTTCAAATACGGAAGCGGGACAGGCACGAACTTTTCCAGCCTGCGCTCTTCAAAGGAAGTGCTGAGCTTTTCCTCGGGCAAGGCCAGCGGGCCGGTAAGCTTCATGAAAGGCTTCGACTCGTTCGCAGGAGTGATAAAAAGCGGNNAATGGTCATCCTCAACATCGATCACCCGGACGTGGTCGACTTCATTAACTGCAAGGCTGACGAGGAGAAGAAAGCCTGGGCGCTCATAGACGCGGGCTATGACGGCAGCGTTGACGGCGAAGCTTACGGAACGGTATCGTTCCAGAATGCCAACCACTCCATTCGTGTTACCGACCAGTTCATGAAGGCGGTCGAGGACGACGGCGACTGGAGCACGCGCCTCGTTACAACGGGCGCAACGGCAGACACTTACAAGGCTAGGGACTTGTTCAGGCAGATTGCCGAGGCAGCTTGGATTTGCGGGGACCCGGGCTTGCAAATGGACACTATGATAAACAAGTGGCACACTTGCCCGAACACCGGACGCATCAACGCCTCAAACCCGTGCTCCGAATTTATGTTTTTGGACGATACTGCATGCAACCTTGCCTCAATCAACTTGATGAAATTCAGGCGCGATGACGGCTCTTTCGATGCAGAAGCGTTCAAGCACGTTGCGCGCGTGATAATAACCGCAATGGAAATAGTTGTGGACAACTCATCCTACCCGACCGAGGCTATAACACGCAATTCGCACGACTTCCGGCCGCTTGGCATAGGCTATGCAAACTTGGGCGCACTGCTCATGAGCAAAGGCATTGCCTACGACAGCGAGGAAGGCAGGAATTTTGCGGCCGCAATAACCGCGCTCCTCAGCGGCCACGCTTACTACACGTCCACGCTCATCTCGAAAAAACTCGGGCCGTTCAAAGGCTATGCGGCAAACGAAAAGCCGTTCTTGAACGTCATTCAAATGCACCGCGATGTTTCCTACGAACTTCCCGAGAAAGGCGTCGACCACACTCTGCTCGAAGAAGCCCGCAAATCTTGGGATTTTGCCATTGAGAGCGGCAGGAAGAACGGGTTCAAGAACTCGCAGATTTCAGTACTCGCACCGACCGGGACTATAGGTTTCCTTATGGATTGCGACACTACGGGAGTTGAACCGGATATTGCACTAATCAAGTACAAGTGGCTGGTTGGCGGCGGATTGATGAAAATCGCCAATACAACAGTCCCCCTTGCGCTCGAAGAATTAGGCTACAAGCCGAATGAAGTGAACGACATCATGAACTACTTGAACGAGCACGAGACGATTGAAGGCGCACCGCACTTGAAGGAAGGCCACCTGCCCGTTTTCGACTGCGCATTCAAACCAGCGAAAGGCGTACGCTCCATCCAGTACATGGGCCACATCCGCATGATGGCTGCAGTCCAACCGTTCATCAGCGGCGCAATCTCAAAAACAGTCAACCTGCCTAATGATGCAACTGCCGAAGACATCGAACAGGCGTACTTGCAGGCATGGAAATTGGGCTTGAAGGCAATAGCAATCTACCGCGACGGCTCCAAGCGCACCCAGCCTTTGACCACAAGCTCTGCAAAATATTCTGCAGACGCAGGCCAGGCAAAAGAAAAGATAATCTACCTGCCTTTGCGCCAGAGGCTGCCTGACGAACGAAAGGCCATAACCCACAAGTTCAACCTCGCAGGCCACGAGGGCTACTTGACAGTGGGATTGTACGACGACGGCAGGCCCGGCGAAATATTCATCACCATGGCCAAGGAGGGAAGCACTATTTCAGGCATGACCGACGCGTTCGCAACTGCAATTTCAATAGCACTGCAGTACGGCGTGCCGTTAAAAGTCATGGCAAAGAAATTTTGCAACATGCGCTTCGAGCCCAACGGAGTTACGACCAACGAGCAAATCCGCTTCGCGAAAAGCATCATGGACTACATCTTCAAGTGGCTGGCGTTCAAGTTCCTGGGCGACGACGACCTCGAAGAACTGGGACTCAACCCCAACGA
>DUGE01000107.1 GCA_013331595.1 Microcaldota archaeon
CATGATTGACGTGCACATGGAAGTAGTGCAGAGTGACGGAGGAACGCGCATTGCCTCCATAACCGCGGCAAGCGTTGCGCTCGCGGACGCAGGCATTCCCATGCGCGACTTGGTTTGCGGAGTGAGCGTAGGCAAAGTCGCCGGCCACATGGTTCTCGATCCCGACAAGTACGAGGACAACCTGGGCAGCAGCGACATTCCCATGATTTTCGCGCCGCGAAACGGCGAAGTCCTCCTCTACCAGATGGATGGCATGCTTTCCAAGGACGAGGTCAGAACTGCCATGGAAATGGCATTCAGCGCGTCAAAGAAAATACGCGCATTGCAGGAGCAGGCGCTCAAGAAAAAATACCTCGAGGTTTTCGAGAGGATAAAAACAAATGAAAACGTCCCTAGCGCCGAACCAAGCGAAGTGCAACAAGGTTGAAAAACAATATTTTGAAGAATTAAAATTGAAGATTTGCAAAAAGGTGTGTTTGAAATGACAGTAATTTTAAAGGAAGTCACCGAAGCGGTGGTCAAAGACTTGATGAAGAACGGCAAGCGCGAAGACAACCGGCCGTTTACGGAATACCGGAACGCAATCGTGCAAAAAGGCATGCTCCAAAACACTGAAGGCAGCGCCCTCGCGCAATTGGGCGACACTAAAGTGCTGTGCGGCATCAAGTTCGACTTGCTCGCCCCGTTTGCCGACAGGCCTGACGAGGCGGTGGTAATGGTCGGTTCAGAATTTTCACCAATGGCCAACCCCGAATTCCAAGCTGGACCTCCTGGCGAGGATAGCATCGAGCTCGCGCGCGTTGTGGACCGGGCAATAAGAAGCGCCGGCTGCATTGACACGAAAACACTCCCTCGCAGCAAAGACAAGGTAATGGGAATATTCATCGACCTGCACATCCTCGACCATTGCGGCAACCTGATTGACACTGCGGCATTGGCCGCAATGGCCGCCTTGCGCAACGCAAAAATGCCCAAGCTCGAGATTGAAGGCGAGACTGGAAAGCTCGTCCGCGACGAGTTCACTGGCCCGTTGCCCTTGACGCGCAGCGCAATCACCTGCTCTTTCGAGAAAATCGGCGGTAAAATCCTTGTTGACGCAACGGACGCCGAGGAAGTTGCAAGCGACGGAAGGCTCACCATCGGCGTTACGGACGACGGGTTCATCTGCTGCGGCCAGAAGTCCAAGGCTGCAGGATTCCAAAGAGAGGAAATGATGCAACTGACCGACTTGGCTTTCGAGAAAAGCAAGGCCCTGTTCGAATTGATTTAAAAACATTCAAGCGCATTTTGATTTAGCAAAAAAAAGGTGTTGTTCACATGGGATCAAGATACGGAGTCAAGCTTCGCAAGAAATACGACGAGGTAAAGCGCAAGCAAAGCACGAAGTACACCTGCCCAAAGTGCGGGAAGAAGAAACTCCGCAGGCAAGGCTTCGCCCAGTGGGAATGCCGCTCTTGCAAGGCGGTTTTCGCAGGCGGCGCTTTCGAGCCTGAAACCGGGGCAGGAGCAACTGCCAAGAAAGCGATACACACCGGCGCCGCTTCCACGGCCTCCAAGGCGTGAAACGGCAGTTTTCCCTTTTTGTTTTTGAAAAACAATTTTAACGGTGCTAGGGCAAATGGATTTCGTCTGGTTCTCATCCGCCTTGCCCAACGCTTCTTTCGACGAGAAAATACAAGGCAAGACGTCCAGGCAGGCCCTGTCGCAATTGCTTTACAGCGGCCGGAACATCTGCTGGGCGAAAATGTTCGACTACGCGCCCCTCGACCTACAAGGCATTGAAAAGCTTGCAGCGTCTTACGGAAAACCGAAAACCCTTGGGGAAATAAGCTCAATCCTTTCCAATGCAAAGCCAGGAGTGCTGGAAGGCCAGTTGAGGCCGTTCGTTAAAATCAAGTCCGCCGAGCAAATGGCGTTGGACGACCCGCAGGCCGCCAAGAAAATGAAGGCCGACCCCGTCGACTTCGCCTTCGCATATTTCATCTTCTGCCTCTGGCGCTCGGCCTACCCGCAAAGCATTGCTTTCGTGCAAAAGGGAAAACCGGAGAAGCAGGAAGTGCGCTTTGCAGTCAACCACGACGGCTGGGTTTTGGTGAAGAAAGGCGATTTGAAGGCCGAACCCAAGGAAATCCTCCTTGCATTAGCAAGTATTTTCGCATCTACCAACCGCAAGTCAATAGATTACGCCATGGAAAAGCCCGACGAATTCGAGGCATTTGTTGAATCGTTTCTTGCCACTTTTCCAATGCGCAAGAGTTTTGCAAAACTACCAGCCTTGCTTAGTGAGGCGTTAAAACAGGAAGAGAAGCTCGCCAAGTTCGCCTGCCACGACAACGTTTGCGACCGCGCTTTGCTTGAACTGGTCAAACAATCATTCTTTCTGAGTTGCTTTGAATACGCAGGTTTTCCTCCGTTCATCGCTCTCGACACGATTGGCGGAGTCTATCCTGATTTGAAGATTCCGAAGCCGCGCGGCAACTTCGGCGGCAAGAAGAAGAAAAAATAAATCCTTAGCCTATGGCGATGAGAAAGTCCTTTGAAGTTAAGATTGGAGTGAACCCCTTTTTTCG
>DUGE01000030.1 GCA_013331595.1 Microcaldota archaeon
TCCCGTTTGGAGCACTCAGGTTCAACCTCAGTTCCCCAAAAAAACCAACGAACTGAACCGCAGCCTCAGTCCACGCATGCCGCACTCAACCCAGGGCTCAGTTCCTACAAGGCACTGAAACCTTGTTTTTCACCTCGACTGGGGTTGAAGCTCTAGAGGTTTATAAGCTCTGCATCAGTTAGGCAAGTAACGTAAGCAAATTCGTTAAAACCTAAAAGCTGACCGTAACGTGAACTTATTTTTTGAATGCTACTTAATGGCGTTTAAGGGTTTGAAGGTAGTTTGTTAATGTTTTGTGCAGGTATTCCGCGCTAGCTGGGATTTTGCCAGTTACCTCATTTTCATTTGCGTGCTCAAGATAACCTTCGCGGATGTCCGTCCTTGGAAGCGGACCGCCAGGAAAATAAGTATGAAGTTTTGCTCCGATATTTGCTTTCCGGTGTGGCCAATGATTTTGGTCAGGATAGGGTAGTTCAAGGGCAACTGTATTTGGTGCATAGAGACTATCGTCCCACCCATGGTATGTGGTGATTGGTGCTCCTCTGGCTAGTTGATTAGCAAGTCCGCTACTATTAGGTGCATACGAATAGTAAATTACAGGCAGCTTTACTCCCCCCTCTTCTGCTTTGACGTATTTATTCTCCATTGTGTGAAGTAAAATTACCGACGTATCCGGAATGACTCGCGCTAGATTGCATATTATATCGTTTTCTTTTTCCGGCATATGTTTTAATTGTTTCAAGTCATCATAGAGGGCAAGAAGATCTTCTTGAGCTCTCTTCGATAATTCTTGCTGAGTTCGCAGGTACTTGTTGAAGTCGTGAAAGCCCTTGAATGCTCCTCCTCCGATTTTCTCATTGGGGAGCGCCTCGATTTCCTTCAAGTAGCGCTGAAGGTAATCTCCAAGCATTGCCGAATATTCTTGCTCGATCTGCGGAGAGGATTTTGGAGTAATGCCGAGCTTTTCGAGTCCTTGATGGATGAATAGCGTGCTTCTAAGTTTGGACGAAGAACTTTTGATGAAATCGACGTAACGCTCATAATAACCTTTAGGAGTGCGAGCCTGGCTGTGGGTGACGAAAATCACTTCGTTAGGATCAAAGTGATTGTGAAGCATCCTTTTTCTGCCATCCACGTTGACTCTCGCAGTAACAATTCGCTTTGATGGCTCCGCAGGCTCGTGTGTACCAGCAAAAACAATCACTTTCGGCGTAATCCCTTTGCTTTGTAGTTGGAGAATCCTTCTTTCAAAAGAGCGCCATCCCCGGTATTCAATTCGCATTTGATAACCTGTTTTTGAGAACAACTGGTTTTTGCAACTATCATTTATTGATTCAAGCTCGTTTTAAAGATTTTTAAAGATACGAGACCTCATCCTCAAGTCGAGAATCCAGCGGTCGCATCAAACTCAAAGTTCCATTGAAAGTGATTAGAGCCGCAGGCTCTAATTACGTTTGGAGCACTCAACCCTAAGTTAAGTTTTTTTTTAAACTGTCCTTTAATAACTCAATATTGCTTTTGATTAATTTGAGCAAGTGTAGTTTGGGTGGTCTGTTGGTCGAAATTTCCGTTTTGCTTGGAAAATTGGAGGCTGAGCTTGAATCGGCCAATATTTACGGCAGGGGCGTTTCCAAAGGCCCGCGCAAGCTCCTCGCCAAAAGCCTGGCAAGCGTCTCGAAATTGTCGAAGTATTTGCCCCGCGTGTCCAAGCGAACTAATTTTGCGAAACTCGACGAGTTTTTCTTCTCCCGCGCGGCGCTCCTCCCCGGCGGAAAAGAGTATTGGTTCATTGACGTCGTATCTACCGAAGGAGACAAAACCCAGCTAGTGCTTACGTTCGGAAGCTCGTATTTTAAGACTCGTGTAAACGGGCAGGATGCGCAAGGCGGAAAAGTCGCGGCAGTCGGCTGGTTCCACTCAGACAAAAAGAAAGTGTTCGTTGAAAAATCCCTTTTTCTNNTCTTACGAGCTTGTTGCGGGAAAAGGGACTGCCATAAAATTTTCAAAGCCCGAGCGCGGCGTGCCTTACGAAGCACTAGCCGCATCGGCGGGAACCTTGGGGTTCGGGATGTTCAACCTATACCTGGACGCCAGCGGGACGATTGGCGGAAAGAAATTCGTTGGTTCCGCTTACGTGCAGAAAGTAGTCGTAGTCGCGCCGTTCATTCCATGGAATTGGGTGCGCCTGGTGTTTGCGGACCGTTCGGCCCTGGATTTCTTTGCCGTACGGCTCGACAAGCACGATGTCGGGCGCAACGTGCTTTATCTTGCTACTTACCGGTTTGCATCAGGCAGGACTGTCAAGCTCGGGGACTGCCGCCTGCGGAGGCTCGCCAAAGACCGGTGGCTTCTCGAAGGCAAGGGCGTTGCAGCCTACCTGAAGACGTACGCCTTCAAGCCGTTCGTAATCAAGGGACGCGGCGAGTTCCACTACGACGAGTACATGGTCGAATGCACTGACTTCGCTTTCAAAGGCGTGAGAAAGCAGACGGGAATAGGCCTAATCGAAGACGCCTATGGATTAATGCTTTAAAGCCCCGGGCCGAGGATGCGTTTGGAGCACTCGATTTTGTTGCAGAACGGTCCAAACCACCACTTTTTTAACCACCTTTGTGCATACTTTTTTATAGAAGCCTGCTTCTAGACGGAAGAGTAAAGTGAAGAACGAAAAAAAATTTTTTCGACAGAAAATTTTCTTTTGAGTTCGAATTGTTTTTCCGGCTTAAAGTAAGGCTTAGAGCACTGTAGAAGTGCAAGGTGAATGGATAAATGGATGGAGACAGCGGCCAAGGCGGCTTTAGAGGCGGCTACGGCGACAGAAAAATGTACAAGGCAGTCTGCTCTGATTGCGGACAAGAGTGCGAAGTTCCTTTTGAACCCGCGCCCGGAAAGCCTGTATACTGCAGGGACTGCTACCAAAAGCACAGAAAACCACGAAGGTACTAACTTCGGATTTTTGACGCTTTTAACAGCGAAAGGGGTTTTGCAAAAAGCCCCTTTTCCCCTTTTTTTTCAGGTTTTTTTTTAACAGGAAGCTGAAGGCTTTTTTACGAACTGCTTTTTATCCTATCACGCTTAATTAAAGAAAAGCAATTTTAAACATACCAAAGGAGAGTTAGATTGAAAATGCAATTGAATTTCAGCGAGCCCGTTTCCAGAGCACTTTCGGAACTCGGCTTTACGGAACTGACGGAAGTGCAGAAACAGGCGATTCCCTTCATCCTCCAAGGCGAGGATTTGATTGCGCAATCGCGCACCGGAACGGGAAAGACGGCCGCGTTCGCCATTCCCCTTCTCGAACACTTGACTTCAAAACCCCCGCAAAACCACGTGCAAGTCCTGGTCCTGGTGCCGACGCGCGAGTTGGCGCTTCAAGTGGGCACGGACTTCAAGAAGATAGGGAAAAACACGCGCTTGCGTTTTCTAGTCGCGTACGGCGGCACTGGAATAGAACGGCAGATCGACATGCTCCGAAGCGGAGTGCAAATCGTCGTAGGCACGCCCGGCAGGATCATCGACTTGATCGAGCACAACGCGCTCGACCTTTCTCGCGTGCAGACTTTCGTGCTCGACGAGGCGGACGTCATGCTCGCCATGGGATTCGTCCGAGACGTCGAGAAAATAATGTCTTTCACCCCCCAGAAAAAGCAGGTTTTGCTCTTCTGCGTTGACTTGCCCGAGGAAATCATGAGCCTCGCGCGCAGGCACATGCGCTATCCCCAGCACGTCAAGCTCGTGTCTTCCGACAAGAGCGCGCAAGGCGTAAAACAAGTTTTCTATACCGTGCACGCGGGCCGCAAGCTCAGCGGGCTGATTTACCTGCTTCACAAACTCAAGCCCGAAAGGGCGTTGATTTTCTGCAGGACCAAGCGCAGGGTAAGCGAACTCGCAAGGCAATTGAATTTCAACGGCATCAAGGCCGACGGCATTCAAGGCAACTTGACGCAAGCCCAGCGGACGCACGCGATGGAGTCTTTCAAGGCAGGCCATACTAACATTCTCGTCGCGACGGACGTCGCGTCGCGCGGAATCCACGTCGAAGCCATTTCACACGTTTTCAACTACGAATTGCCTTACGACATCAACGACTACATCCACCGCATCGGGCGCACCGGCAGAATGCACGCCGTCGGAGAAGCAATTTCATTGTGCTATTCCGACGAGCTCGGCACCCTCGGGCAAATCGAACGCTTGATCGGCAAGACTCTCGAGGAAAAGACGCTTCCTCAAAACCTTCCGGCCCCGCGCATGCCTCCGTTTTCCGAAGGCTCCAGGCGCTCAAGCGGGCCTTCAAGGTTCGGCGGCGGAAGGCCGCAAGGCAGGGGAAGCTTTTCCCGCGGCAGAGGCGGATATTCGCGAGACCGCAGCGGGAGAGAACCCGTCCGAAGAGGGCCTTCAACGCCCACGCGTTTTACGAGAATCGGCTAACGCCGTTAAAGCGAATGCGCTGGATTTATTTGCTCTTGCGCATTAAACGCTTTCGACCCGCCAATGAATTCTTACGCGCACATAGCCTTGGGCTTTGCCGCCAACGCAGCCTTATTCTGGATTCTAGCGCAAGCCGGCTACGCCTTTCCCATAATGCAAAACGTTCCTTTGGTTTTTGCAGTCGCCATTTCAATAGCCTTGTTTTCAATCCTTCCCGACATCGACTCAATCAACTCGCTGGCAAGCAAGCTCTTCAAACTTGCTTTGCTGCTTGCTGCAGCAAGCTGGACTTACGAATTCTTCGCTTCTAAAAGCGCTTTAGCGCTTGCGAAAGCAGTTTTCGCCCTGCTTGCCGTGGGAGGGCATTTTCTTTACGCGAAAAGCGGGCGCATGCACAGGCAATTCCCCCATACTTTCGCCTTCGGCGCGTTGGCATGCATTGCAGCGTTTTTGCTCACCGGCTCCAAGACCGTTGCTTTAGCTTCGGCAATAGCGTTCGCGTCGCATTTGGCGGCCGATTGGCATGTGCTCGCGGCTTTGAAAATGGATTTCCTGCGCCTCAAAAAAAGCTTTTAGACCGGGAAACGCGGTTTTGCGCGAGCGCGTAGAACGCGAGGGAAAGCCAGAACAGCGCGAACACCGCCAAGGCCTCCAGAAACCGCGTGTTGGGATTCTGCTCGAAGACCATGGCGAACAATAGGACCGACATGGCGAGAGCTGAAAGAAACTGGGGAAAAAGGATTGGGATTAGCATGAATTCCTAGGAGGGAAGACGGGTGTTATGGGTTCCGCAACTACCAAAAATACCGATATATTTAAATCAATACCGACAAAAGTATATATTCCGGATATTGCAGTATATACTATAACAACAAATACTTATTCTGATGAAATCGGATAATGCGTGATATTGTGGGACAGAAACGGATAGTGCAGAAGACGGGCACGTCTACGCTTATCGTTTCGCTGCCGCGCACCTGGACTGAAAGGACGGGCGTAAAGAAGGGTTCGGAGCTCTTCGCATTGGAGCAGCCGGACGGAAGCATGGTGCTTTCCACGCGCCCGGATGAGGAAAAGCGCGAGTCTTTCGACTTGAGCTTGGACGACGTTCCCTCGAAGGACGAATTGTCAAGAAAATTCTATTCCGCTTACATCGCCGGCTTCGATTCAATCCGCGTGCACTCTTCCTCGCGCATTACGCCGGAATTGCGCAAGACTGTTTTGCAGGAGACGAAGAGGCTCATCGGCCTTGAAATCGTGGACGAAACCCCGAACGTCATCGTCGTGAAGGACTTTTTCTCGCGCGAGGGTCTGAGCGTGGAAAAAACGCTGAAAAGAATGCACTTGATTACGTGCAGCCTGTTCGAGGATTTGCTTGAAGGAAAAGAGCTGGATGCGGTCGTCGAGCGGGATGACGAAGTCGACAGGCTCAGGTTTCTCCTCTTGAGGCAGCTGAACCTGGCTTTGAAAAACCCGCAAGTCTTGCGCGGCTTGAATCTCACTGCGAACCGCTGCATTGATTACGCGACGGCAACGCTTTACATAGAGCGCATTGCAGACCACGTTACCGCCATGGCTAAAATCCTGTCGCGGGAGAAAACCGACGTTTTCAAGCCGTTCCGCCAGCCTTTCGAAAAAGTTTACTCGCTTTACAAGGATTCCGTAAAAGCCTTTCTGGAAAAGGATTTCGCCTTGTCCATGAAAACAATCAAAAGCAAGCCGTCCTTACATTCGGAAATGGGCGAGTTGAACAAGCGCTTGTGGCAGAAAGGCATGGGCTACAGCCCGCTTGTAGAGCATTCCAACAGCATTCTTGACGGCAGCGAAGGCATCGCCGAACAGGCCATAAACCAGTCTTGAACCCGCCTGCCGCGCGCAATCCCGCCCCCCGCTTTTTCCGCTGGTTTTTAATACGCCGTGCGAGTCTTGTTTCTATGCGGCTAGGCTTCGTCACTGCGTTGACCAACGACTTTGACGCGAAAGAAGTAATCCAGAAAATCGCCCAGCAGGAAATCGGCGTGGATTTGGAGTTCGAACAGGCGCCCACGCTCTTGAACACGCCCGCGGCAGTCAAAAAAGTTTTCTACAACGGCGTGGACGCATGCATCGTTTTCGTGCAGTCGAGCGCGGAAGAAAGGGTTTCGCTGGCGTTGGCGCAAGAGAAGATAGTCGACGTGGAGAAAGATGCGGGGAAATACTGCATCGTGTGCACGGTTTTGGACGAAGAGGAAAACCCTGCTTCGCTGGCTGAAGAACGGCTGACTGAAGCGCTGCACTTGCTTTTGGGAGTGAGGCCGGAAAAGCCTGCGCCCGATTCACAATTGGATTTGTTCCAAACTCCTTCAACTTCGATGGACATGTTCACCCCTTCGGGAGAAAACGAAAGCAGTGGGGGAAAATCGCTGTTTTAGGGAAAAAATGGTGGTGTGAATTGGATTTGAAGAAAAACGCATTTTGGGTTTTCATGCCGGTTTTGATTGCAGCATCGCTTTTGCTTGCTGGGTGCGTGGCGCAGCAAACGCCTGCACCCGCGCCGGCGGCCACGGCAACGCCTTTGCCCACCGCAACTGCAACTCCCACTCCTGCGCCCACCTCGACGCCCGAACCCACCGTGGAAATTACGCCCGAGCAAAAGCTTGCCATGCTGAAAAGTTCTACTGCACTTGTGCTGCAGCAGGTTTTCGGCGGGGAATTCGTTTTCTCGCAGGACAAAGACCCGGTGAGCGGTGCCATAACTTACTTCGCCGCGGGTTCTGACAATTACTACAACATCCAGGTTGCCGTAGCAAAGGGCATTGGCGTGCAATGGCCTCCGACTAAGACGCTTGCCGAAAAACGCGGGGAAAGCGGATTGAAGAAAACCGTGGTTTTCACGCAAACGAACTTCCAGCAGCCTTTGGTTGAAACGGAATTCGAAATGGAGTGCAACAACTTTGCGCAAACCGTGAAAATCACGCTGAACGAACAGAACACTCCGGCCCTGCCGTTCAAAAACCTAGCCGACAACGTGACGCGCATGCTGATAGACTCGTGCCCGTAACTGGCGAGGGCTCGCCCCCCGCTGACACTGCGTGACGAATGCGAAAGCCTGAGCTTTCACTAAGTTGCCGGTGCAACACCCCCCTGCGCTGCCCAAACCTCCTTTTTTATTTTCATTTCCCCTAATCGAAAGCAGGTTTTAACCCATGCTTTCGTTCAACCCGCTGCGAGTGCAAGTAGGCGTCAAAGAGCTTACTCTCGACCACGCGGGCGATTTTTCGTTCATTTCCCACGCGCACTCCGACCACGCTTTGAAAACGCGCGTTCCCTCCATCCTCGCGAGCGAAGCGACCGTGGATTTGTTGAAGGCGCGCGGCTACGCTTCGGGCGAAAACATCGTGCACGAGCATTATGGAACAAAGCTTTTGGGCGCAGGGCACGTTTTGGGGGCGCGGCAGTTAGTTGCTGAAGGAGACGGAGGAACGATAGCATATACTGGCGACTTCCGCTTGAGCGACTCGCTTTGCGTCAAGGGCGCGGAAATCCCGCAGTGCGACACGCTGCTGATGGAAGCGACGTTCGGCTCTCCCGAATTTGTTTTTCCCGACCGCGAGAGCGTGGCGAAAGAAATAGCCTCGTGGGTAACGGAAAAGCAGAAGGAAGGCATCGTGGTTTTGGGCGGCTATGCGCTGGGCAAGGCGCAAGAGCTAAACAAGGTGCTGAACGATTATGCGGGCATTGCACCCGTCGTCGAGGAAGGCATTGCGAAAATCAATGACGTTTACGTAAAGCACGGCGTGGCGCTGGACTACGTCCGCTCTTCTTCAGATGAAGGGCTGAAGGAGCTGGAGAAAAACTTTGTTGCGATAGTGCCAATGAACCGCGTTAACAACAACTTCGCATTCCAGCTGAGCCGCGCGTATTCCCGGCGAGTTTCTGCGGCTGTCGCGACGGGCTGGGCTTTGACCGAGCGGTTCGGCTCGATGCAAAAGTTTTGCTTGAGCGACCACTCGGACTTTCCCGAGCTTCTAGAATTCGCCGAGCAGACGGGCGCGAAAAAGATTTTCACGGAATACGGGAGCGCAAAGCGTTTGGCTCGGGAATTGCGCAAGAAGGGTTTGAACGCCCACGCTGTGGAAGAGCAGCAAAAGCTTTTGATGGCATGGGGCGAGTGATGCATGAAAATATTGTTTTGCTACGTGACTTGCAGGAACGAGGCTGAAGCCGAGAATATCGGCGAAGCGCTTGTGAAAGGCAAGCTTGCCGGCTGCGCAGTGGTGCTGCACCACGCGAAGTCTTTCTTCGCGTGGAACGGGAGCGTGCAGAGGACTGCCGAAGCGCTGTTGTTTT
>DUGE01000052.1 GCA_013331595.1 Microcaldota archaeon
GCAAGAAACTCATTGAAGAAGCGAAATGCAACATCGTAATCGCCTGCGGCTGGGTGGGAAAACAGCCCATTGACAAGACATGCGCACATGAAGCTTCACTCATGCTCATCCAAGCGCAACTGATGACGGACAGGCACATTCTCGGCGCATTCGTTTTTGAAGACGAGGCGAAANNCTGGTTTTGCACCCTGAAATTTTGAAGGCCAATGCAGGAAAAGGGCTGAGGCAAGGCCACGGCCACGCCGGGCAGCTAAAGTAAGGCCTGAAAAAAAGGTGCAACAAATGGAAAAAACGCAAATTGCCATGGTACGCTCTGAATTCAACCAAGCGATTACGGGAAAAATGCAGGAAGCCGCATTAAAACAGGCGAAAAAACGCGGCGCTGCAATCCGGGAAATTATCCTAGTTCCAGGGGCTTTCGACATGCCTTTAGCCTTAAGGAAAGCGCTGGAAAACAAAAAAACAGACGCGGTTGTTGCCCTCGGTGCAATAGTCAAGGGGGGAACAAAGCACGACGAGACAATTGCATTCGCTTTGGCCAAGACAGTGCACGAACTCGAATTGCAATACGGCAAGCCCATAGGGTTTGGGGTAATGGGCCCGGGGGTTTCATTGGCACAGGCACAAGCTCGCGCCAAAGGCTATGCCGAAAGGGCGGTTGACGCTGCACTAACCCTCACAGCCTTGCAAAAAGAAAAAAAGTGAAAAAATGGCCGGAACAAGCATTGCAAAAGCAAAACTGCCGACAAAATTCGGCGTTTTTACGGCCTGTGCGTTTTGCATTGACGGAAAACGCGGGCATTTTGTGCTGGTCAAAGGCAAGGTAAAAGGAAAAACACGGGTTTTGACTAGGCTGCACTCGAAATGCCTGACGGGGGACGTTTTCTTTTCAAAACGATGCGACTGCCGCGAACAGCTGGAAAAGGCAATACGCCTCATAAACAAGCAAGGCGCCGGCTTGGTCATTTACCTCAACCAAGAGGGTAGGGGCATTGGTTTGTTCAACAAAATCAAGGCCTACGCACTACAGGAAAACGGCTTTGACACGTTCCAAGCCAACGTCCAGCTGGGATTCCGCCCGGACGAGCGGGGCTATGCAGATGCAGCGCGCATAATAAAAGCCCTAGGCATTCGCTCGATACGCATCTTGACCAACAACCCGGACAAGCCCGAAGGGCTGCGCAAAAACGGCATCAGCATCACACAAATAATTCCACTTAAAACAAGGCCGAACAAATTCAACAGGAAATACTTGCAGAGCAAGAAAAGGAAAGGCCACAAGCTCTAAGGCGACGCCCATGCCAACCGACGAATTTTGGATGCGAAAGGCAATAGCCCTTGCACAAAAGGCAAAACCCTCTCCAAACCCACCCGTAGGCGCGATTATCGTTAAAAACAACCGCCCTATCGCAAACGCGTTCCACCGCCGCGCAGGCGAAGCCCATGCCGAAGCGTTGGCGATAGCAAGGGCAGGCTCGAAAGCAAAAGGCGCAACCCTTTATGTTACGCTCGAGCCGTGCTCCCACCATAACAAAAAAACGCCTCCGTGCACCGACGCCATAATCCACGCCGGAATCAAAAAAGTGGTTTTCGGGTGCAAAGACCCAAATCCAGAAGTCAACGGCACGAAAGCCCTGCAAAAAAAAGGCATTAAAGTAACCCAAGGCGTTCTCTCAAAAGAATGCGAAAGCCTCATCGAATACTTCCGCAAATACATCGTTACAGGCAAGCCGTTTGTAATCGTTAAAGTGGCCGAAAGCCTGGATGGAAAAATAGCAACAAAAACCGGCGAAAGCCAGTGGATTGCAGGCGGCAACGCAAGAAAACTGTTCTTCGACTTGAGGAAAAAAGTCGACGCAATAATGGTCGGCGTAAACACCGTTTTGAAGGACAACCCGCGCTTGACAAGCCGCAAAGGCCGCAAATGGGATCCCCTGCGCGTCATTCTCGACCATCGTCTGAGAACGCCGTCCAACTACAGGGTTCTGGATGATTCAAACGTGGTTATATTCACTACAAGCGCAAGCAGGTCTAAAACAAGGGCATTGGAAAAAAAAGGCGCGAAGGTCATCCGTTTGAAATGGTTGTCTATGGCCAAGGTTATCAAAACCCTTGGAAAAATGGGCATAACCTCACTCATGATTGAAGGAGGGGGCGAGGTAATTGCAAGCGCGCTGGAAGAAAAGGTTGTGGATAAAGTATCTTTCGTGATAGCCCCAAAAATAATCGGCGGCCGCGACGCGAAAACAAGCGTCGAGGGAAAAGGAATTGCACGCTTGAAGGACGCCATTGAACTGGAAAAAACCAAAATAACAACCATCGGCGGTAATATTTTGGTTGAAGCATACGTCAAAAGGCATTAAACAGGCCATAGCGGTATAACGCAAGAAGACCTGCCGGGCTTGATTCAAGCTCATTTTCCCTATTCAGCAAAGCAAAAAACAACCAGCCAGCTACCAATAGTGTTTTGAAAAAAAATCAAACACTAAATGCAGCTTTAGTGGAAGTGCGGGGCTCAGCCAAAACAAAAACCTAGGCAGAAAGTGGCGTGTTTGGGGGAAAAATCAACAAGGAAACAGCGGGAAGTAGGCAGAATTTCACAATTGAAGGGAGAACCGCCCAAGCTTGAGCTAAACAAGCCCAAAATAAGAACTGCCAGCTCGAACCATAGTAAATTCAAAAGCTAAAACAGGAAAATTCCCTGGAAAAGGCCATTTTGGCCGTTTTGAGGTCAAAAAGGGGAAAAATAGGCAGAAAATTCAGGCAAAAAAGGAAAAAAAGCGAAAAACAACACAAACATAGGCAGTTTTTCACGAAAAAAGGGAAAAAAACAGCCAAAACAATAGGCTGAAAAGACCGTTTTGAAGAAATTAAACCAAACTAGGCAGAAAACCAGTAAAACCAAGATTTTTCTGAAAAAGCCAGGCTAAAGGCTAAAAATCAAAAATCCTAGGATTTGGGGCAAAAGAAAAGCTCAGGCGAACAATAAAAGCAGAATAGGCTGGTTTATCGAAAAACTGCAGAAAATCAGGCTATTTTGGCAAAAAATAAGGCCAAAAACAGCCTACACAGTCAAATTTTAGCAAAAATCAATCAAAAAAAGTTGAAAAAATCGTGGAAAAACGGACGGGAATAATTCCCCTAAAATTTTTCTAAATAGAGGAACTGCAAGTCCATACAAAGGTCGGTTTAAACTACTAGAAAAGTTTATTAAGTAAATTAAATTAACATTGTTTCCGAGGGAAAACTTGAATGAGCAGGCTTATTCGCGTGAGCGACAATACTTTCAAGAAAATCGTGGTTTTGGCCGGAAAGCTCCAGGCAGAGCACAAGAAATTCGCGTCAGCGGACGACGTTTTTGAGTTTCTTTTCTGCAATTACGAGAAGGCCCCGAAAAAATTCCTCGAGCGCATGAAAAACAAATAACTAGTTCTTACGGATATGAATACGGATGGGAAAAATTGCAAAGCTATTAAAAATCCCGCGTAAATAGCAATAGAACGAAACTGAAAAATACCTCTGTGGGATTCAAAAATGCATGAAACAGGCTGGTTTGGAAAAATCGTACACGGCATAGCGCAGACTATTGCTAAAACAATCAGCAGGTTCACAGCGTACAGTTTTTTGTTGATCTCGTTCGGCGTAATTTACGGCTATTACCTCGAGAAAATCGCAGCTTGGCTCGCAGTTGACAAGCTGATTCTTCTATTTTTACCAATTGTTTTGGCGATTTTAGCGTATTTCGTCACTGCAATTGCAATTGTCTTGTTCATCTTCCTCGGAATCATTCTCCTGATAGTCTTCATCTAGTTCTTACCGGGAAGAAATAGAAAAGCAATTAGCTCCCACATCGATAAGGTACACTAAAAAGTTTTACGCATTGAAAAAACGGTAAGGAAAAAAATACCGATACAGTAAACTATTTTAGGTTCAGGCCGCCGCACAAAGATGCCCGAGTTTATCGATAGGATATTGTACTGAGAATTTCGCCGGCAAGTGCAGGCCTAAACGCATTTTTTACCTCTAGGAAACCAAAATGCGGATGGCAGCGAAAAACAGTTTACCGAATAGATATTTTTTTATACTAGTTTTTCGTTCTCAATACAACCCACCAGAAAAAAGCGAAATACATCATAGTGATGGTTATGCCTAATTCGGAAATTGCAGAAAACAGCGTTTTTTCAGACGCGCAAAAAAAATACTATGCATCGCGAAAAGAAAAAACGGTACCTAAAGGCATCCCGAGTAAGGAAACGTTTTGGCTTCCAGATCATAGTAAAATCCACGAAATACTCGGAAAAACGAACCCCTTTGACGAATTTGGCGCCGAGTGGAGCGCAGCCGATTTGCTTTTATTTTTGTTTCCAAAGAAATACCGCGCAACGCAATACGAGTATGCGGTTAAGCTGATGGATTTTATGGTTGCCAGGGGAGGGGAACTCAATTACATGGAGCTGGGGGATTTCGTTGAAAAAACGGGCGTAAGCAAGGCAACGCTATACAACAAAATCGTGCCCCGACTTATTGACGTGGGAATGGTTGAAAGGCACAGAAAGTATCCAGACAACCGGAAAGGGCCGTTCAAGCTGGAATTATCTCAGAGTTTTCACAATTACCTCTTCAAAATGGCTAAGGAATGGCGGAGAATAGTTGCGACAGCAAGAAGCAAAAAACAACAGCTCGACTAATGCCAACGGCAAGAAAAGGCCATCGGCACGCTACTGTCTAACAAAGTTTTTAAGCTACTTTTTATTGCGGTTAGAGGTGATTTTATGAATGATGAACCGCTTATTGAAGCAACTGTTGAAATGGTTTTGATAGAGCATCCTGAACTCATAAAACCAGGACTACGGTTTATTGAAAAACGGGAGAAAATAAACGGGGCAGGCATTATAAACTTGGTTTTCGAAGACGTAAAACTTGAAAAAAGAGTTTTAGTTGAAGTAAAACGAGGCACTGCCAGCCGCCAGGATATTGGGCAAGTCGTGGACTATTTTGGAGCCCTGAGAGAGACGGAAACAGAGGCGGAAATAATCTTTGTTGCAAATGAGATTAAAACTTCATTTAAAATCGCGTTATCCATGCTAGGCGTAGAATACAGGGAGATTAGAATTGAACACCGGCCGGTCGTAGTATTTCAGACCGCGGGCAAGGTAAGCACAAAAAAACCATTGGACGAATATTTGCTCGATTGGATAAGAAGATTGGCGGTCAAAGATTATGAACAAAAAAAACAAACGAACATAGACTATAGGGGTTTAGAAGTGATTCTTCAAGAAGTTGAAGAAAAATATGGCATTTGCAGCTGCGAAATTCTTGAAAAAAACGGTGCGCGGACAGTAAAACATCCTGAAAACAGCTTGAAAGTTGCAAATGCCGCTGATTTTCTGCACGAAATGCAAAAACCTGCCTAGGTTTAGAAGGGTGTGGCTGAACAAGCCGAAAACCAGACCAAAAACCAACCTAAGCCCAATGCTCAAAAAACCACTAGGGCATTTCAAAATCCGGAAATTCTGCCTACAAGGGCGAAGACTCTAGACGAACGGAAAAAGAAATAATTCCCCACTACCCCCCTCAAAAACCAGTTCAGAAGGAAAACCGTAGCTTAGACAGTAAAACTGCCGCAAACCATCCTAAAGCCCATTGAAATTCCGCGCCAAACCAAGAAAACTGCCTAGTTGACCGGACCCGCAAAGCTCCTAAAACTACAAAACCAGCAGGTTGCAGTTGAAAATTCTATTAAAACTAGCAAAACCTGCCTATTTTCAAGCTTAAGGCATCAAAACACCCTGGGAAAGCACACGCTATTTCATATAAATAAGAACTAGAAGCACACGCTAAAGTCTAAAGCCACTTACGCTAAACGTGCGCTATACCGCTATCAAATGGTTTCTTTGCGGGCACGGGAAAAACAGCGATTAATGGAAGTGCGCATGACCCGATTTTAAAGCCGGAATGCCATAAAAACATTTTTAAAGACAATTCGGGCAATTGATAAGCTTTAGTTTTTCTCAAGGAGAATCTTCAATAGGAGGGGTTTGTATGGCAAAGATAGCGTCATCCGGGTTAGTTTCAGCATTGTTAGTTCTCGGGGTATTCTCTAGTTTTGGCTTTGCATTTTCTAGTTTCCCCACTACTTGGGATAGTTTGTTCCTGGATCCGGTAGATGTTCCTTCATGCCCTTCAGTTGACTTCATAAACGTTTCTTTCGCAGTTACTGGCGATGGCTATTTCTGCAACAGGCTTGAGTATGTGGCAGCGCCGTTTGGTGCTTGTACGGCAAGCCCACTCTACAAAATTTTTTATGATCAAAATGGAAATGGTGACGTTTCTGGAGGAAGCGTAATCAAAACTGACTATGCTGCCATCGTTTCTTTAAACAGCACTGGGGATCGGGTTGCTCACCTCACGGATCTCCTTGACAACAACCAATGCAGAGATACTGCCAGTTCTTTTGTTCATAATGATGATTTAGACGAGTATCAGGTAAGTTCGGAGGTTGTCTCTTACCAGATTACTGCCGACAACGCAATTGAAGTGTGCACTCGTTTGACCGACATCGGTAACACAGTGAAAAAGGAATTCTTCATGTCCGACAGGGCGCAAGATTCGTCTAAGATTTGCCAAACCAGCCATGGGGGCCCAACCGACTATCCAGATTTTGGTGGGGCTATTGTACCGCCCATTCCAATTCCCGGAGTAGACGTAAACAAAACAGGAAACGCAACGAACTTAGAGGTTGGCCAAACAGAACTCTTTACGATTTTAGTTAATAACACCGGAAATACTGATTTACAGGTTACAGTAACGGACAACTTACCTTACAACTTCCAATATTTGGTTGGTTCTGCAACACCAACCCAGCCGGTGGTTACTGGAAATACGCTGGTTTGGAGCGGCATTAATTTGAACGCTGGTCAGATTTACACGATTTCATTTAGTGCAACTGCGAACGGCTCCGGCAATTGGGCTAATAATGCCAATACCACTACAAACAGAAGTGTAAGCGATAGCTCTTCGTTCTCTGGAACTACTGCTGTTCCTAATACTGCACCGGTCTTGCTGGACCCTTCAGACTCCAGCATTACTGAAACGAGCTTGCTAGTAATGGCGTTGAGCGCTTCGGATGTAGATGGGGATACATTGACATATTCCGAAACCGGCTTGCCGGCATTCTGCAGTTTGAACACTGGCACGGGCGTGGTTTCATGCACTCCGGATTACTCGAGCGCTGGCGTTTATACGGTAACATTTACGGTTGATGATGGTAATGGCGGAAGCGATTCTGAAGATTGGGTTTTGACTGTTACAAACGTAAACCGCGATCCGGTCTTGACGCCAGTTGGCGCGCAATCGGTTGACGAGGCAGCGTTGCTTTCATTCACAATGACCGGTTCTGACGCTGACGGGGAAACACTCACGTTTTCAGCAACAGGACTGCCTTCTTTCTGCACGTTCAATGACGTTGCAACAGTGGATTGCAACCCAGGATATTTGGACGCTGGAACCTACTCCGGAGTTACCTTGCAGGTTAGCGATGGGATAGGCGGAACTGACACTGAAATCATAACGATTACAGTAAACAACGTAAACCGCCCGCCGGTCTTGGACTCTATCGGCGACAGGACCATGGATGAAAATTCTCAATTGATTTTCGCCATCAGCGCAAGTGACGTTGATGGGGATGCGTTAACCTACGCCGAAGTTGGCCTTCCGGCATTTTGCGGGATGATTGACAATGGCGATGGAACTGCAACAATAACCTGCGACGCAACTTACGAGGACTCAGGCTCATACAGCCCGATAACATTTACAGCAAGCGACGACATCCTCACTGACGATGAGACCATAACATTGACAGTCAACAACGTAAACCGCGACCCTGTGTTGGACCCAATTGGCGCACAATCGGTTGACGAGGCAGCTTCACTTTCATTCACGACGACCGGTTCAGACCCAGACAGTGATCCAATAACATTCTCAGCAACCGGGCTTCCGGCTTTCTGCACATTTAATGGCGTTGATACGGTTGATTGCAACCCAGGCTATTCTGATGCCGGGGCCTACTCGGGCATTACCCTGCAGGTTAGCGACTGGCTGGGTGGAACCGACGCGGAAGTCATAACAATTACAGTCAATAATGTAAACCGCGATCCGGTCTTGACGCCAGTTGGGGATGAGATTGTCGATGAAAACGCATTGCTCCAATTTACTCTAATCGGCTCTGATGCAGACGGAGATTCAATGACGTACAGCGCAACCGGGCTGCCTGCATTCTGTTCTTTCAGCATTGACACCATTTCATGCACGCCAACCTACGACGACGCAGGAAATTATCCAGGCGTTGTTCTTGGTGTTGTTGACGGCAATGGCGGTTCGGCCACTGAAACAATATCAATTACAGTCAATAACATCAACAGGGCGCCAGTATTGGACGCCATTGGAGACAAGAGCGTTGATGAAGGAGATGTGATTTCATTCAGCGTTACCGCTTCAGACGCAGATGGAGATGCATTAACTTTCTCACAGACCGGACTGCCGGCATTCTGTTCTAGGACGGATGCTGAAGATACTGACAACCAGGCTGACTTCACTTGCACTCCTGGATTTAGCGACACCGGAGACTATCCGGTTGATTTTGAGGCTTCTGACAACGCTCTTTCCGATGCTGAATCGATCACCATTAGCGTCGGGAATGTGAACCGGGCGCCAGTATTGGATGCAATAGGCGACCAGACGGTTGATGAAAACGCATTGCTGCAATTCGCCCTAACAGGCTCTGACCCGGATGGGGATGCACTCGTTTTCTCAGCAACAGGATTGCCTGCATTCTGTTCTTTCAGCATTGACACCATTTCATGCACGCCAACCTACGACGACGCAGGAAATTATCCAGGCGTTGTTCTAGGCGTAACGGACGGAACTGCAGACGACAGCGAGACTATAACAATTACAGTCAACAACGTAAACCGCGCGCCTGTCTTGGATGCAGTTGGCGGCCAGAACGTTGACGAGGCAGGAGTATTGCCTCTTCTATTGAGCGCAACTGACGCAGATGGAGACGCGATTACAATTTCTCAAACCGGATTGCCTGCGCTTTGCACGTTCACAGACAACGGAGACGGAACAGCGGATGTCAGCTGCTCTCCCACCTATGATGACGCAGGAAGCTACACGCCAATTACTTTCACTGCAAACGATGGCGCTCTAACCGATGAGGAAACCATTACACTCACAGTAAACAACGTAAACCGCGACCCGATTTTGGATACGGTCGGAAACCGGGCTGTTGCCGAAGACGACAACTTGAACTTCGACCTTACGGGCTCAGACCCTGATGGCGATGCTTTGAGCTACTCTGAAAGCGGACTGCAGGCATTCTGCAGTTTCACCGACAATGGTGACGACACCGCAACAGTAGACTGCAACCCAACTTTCGGCGATGAAGGAAACTACGAAGTTACTTTCACTGTCACTGACAGCGGGTTGGATGACTCGGAAATAATCACAATCAGCGTAGGCAACACCAACAGGCCGCCGGTCTTGACTCCAATCGGGGACAAGAGCGTTGACGAGGGAAACACCATTGACTTCAGCCTAATGGCAACTGATGAAGATGGAGATTCATTGGAATTCTCTGAAAGCGGACTGCCGGACTTCTGCACGTTCACAGACAACGGAGACGGAACAGCGAATGTCAGCTGCTCTCCCGAATTTGGGGATTCCAGCATCACTTCAGTGTTGTTCAGCGTAACCGACGGCGAAGATAACGCCGGAGAGGAGATAACAATTACAGTCGACAACATCAACAGGCCGCCGGTCATCGACCCGACGGACGACCCGGCATCTGGAGACGAGAACACTACAATCATAATCGACCTTACGGGCTCAGACCCCGACGGAGACCCCATCAGCTTCTCTTGCTCGAACCTGCCTGATTTCTGCGCGTTGGCTAACAACGGCGACGGGACTGCAACGATAACTTGCACTCCCGATTACACGCAAGCTGGAACTTACGGGCCTTTGACTTGCGAGGTTACGGATGGCACGGATACAACGGCGTTGTCTGACGGCCCGACCATTACGGTCAACAACGTGCACTCACAATTGTTGCTTTGCAACAACGGCAATTACGACCCGTCTGAAATTCTTTGCGCAGACATTCCAGACCAGCCGGTCGACAGTTTCTTTGACGTCTTCATTTACGCGACTGACGAGAATGGAACAATAATGGAGGGCTACAATGGCCCGCTGAAGAGCTTTGGGGTTCAAGGTTCAACCCCACTGTACACCATTTCCGAAATTAACAGCGAACCGGTTTCAGCAATATTGCCGGGAACCCAGCAGGGCACTATTGATTTCATCCAGAATTTTGAAGTGCCGCCGTTCAATTTCCTGAACGGAGTCCTGCACGTCAATCTGGCCGTTAACGAAGCAGACCAAGGAGTGACCATTAGTGCTTTTGCATCTACCGGTTCAAGCAATTCATTCAACGTTGGAAGTTCAACGCCGCCTGCGCCCAGCACCGATCCAGGCCCGGCTATAACTGGCCAGTGCATTGGGGCATGCAGCGCTTCAACGCCACAGCCAACTGCAGCTTCTTCTGTTGCTGCAACCACGCAGCCTACGGCAGCAGCCAACCTCGGGCCTGAAGAGCCTAAACTACAGGACCAGTTCATGGTCTATGTTCCTAAAATGACGGTCGTGGGCGACACTGTTGACGTTAAAGTGCAAGACAAGCAAACTGGCTTGCCTTTGGCTGGCGTCCAGTTGGACGTTTACGTGAATGGCGTTAAGCAGAAGAGCCTCGGGACAACCAATTCCAATGGAATTGCCAAGTTTACTCCCACGTCCACTGGACCGTTTGAATTTAGGGGAACTCTTGAAAACTGGTCGCAGTTCAACAAGGCTTTGAGCACTGCAGTAGCGCAACAGCAGACTAGCTTCCAGACGCCGCAACCGACGCCTGGCGCAGTTACTGGTTTGTTCGTTGGGGTTACGCCTTTGAACATTCTTGCTTTGTTGTTAGGTGGTTTGGCCGCCTACTTTCTGAACAGGACTGGCAAGGCTAAAGGCAAAGCAGCTGCAAGAAACCACAATATTGGCGCATTGCTTGCGTTAGTACTGCCTTTCGCAGTGTTCTTTGCAAGCAGCAACCTCATTGCAGGCGTGGCTGTTGCAGTTTTGGAAGACGTTGCAGCCTACGCCTACTGGCGCAAGAACGTTGCTTGAAAAGCAGCCAAGCGCCCTTTTGCAGGGGCGCGTCTTTTTCTTTTTTTCTATTTTTGTGCAGACCGCGAGTGCGGAACACGCACGAGCTTTCTTCGCGCTAGTGCATTGCATGAATTTCAGCCAAAGAATCGGACAGCACTTTGTACACTCTCGGCGCATGCTCCTCGCTGAAAATGAAAGAGCAGGAGGAGTAAGTGAGCACGCCCAAGTGTATGGGCACCCCAAGGGAAGCGAAAATGCCGGTCCAAAACTGCATTACCCCATAGGTTTTTTCGACCAGCGAACGGTCGAAAAGCACGGTTAAGCTGGCTATGCTGCTGTGCGTACCGATGACGTCTTTCTTCGGGGCGCAGGCGAGCACGTCCTTAAGGAAAGCGGCGTGCGCAATTACAGTAACCTCCTCTGCGCGCGCCTGTAAAACGTGCATTTTCTCCCCCTGTTCCCAACGTATTTTCTTTGCCAAGGCCGCAAGATTTTCAGCAGTCTTGTAAGTGCGCTTGAAAGTAACGTCCACAAGGCCGGTTCTCAGCTGAATGTGCACGGATTTGAGGAACTGGATGAACGCCCTTGTTTTTTCAGTGGGCTTGAAGGACAGGGTAAAGCGCCTTACTGCGGCAATAACCGCCCCAAGCGACACTGGCTTGCCTACTTTCTCCTCGACGCGGGGCTTTATGAACTTGGCAATGGCCGAATCGTTCGTAAGCTTGTGTTCGAAAGAAAAATGCAAATAGGCAGTATTCGAGAGTATTTCATTGACTGCCTTGGAAACGCTTTGCGCCAATTAAACTCACCGGTAGAATGAAAGCGGGGCAGGTTAAAAACTTGGCGGACGGCTGGCTATTGATTTCACCCTAGGAAACCAATTATCGCCAGCCTTAATTCTTTTGAAGAGAGCATTGCAGTACCGTGGCCTAAACCAGAATGCTGGAGGAATTGGGCTTTGTTGTTTTCAGCAATGGTTTTGCAGGAACTGAAGGAATAGGAATCCTCGCTGCTTGCGGCCGCGAGCATGGGGCCTTTGAAAACCACGCTTGAAACATCCACGCCCCGGTAATTCAGGCCTGGCGAGAGCAAAACTATTGCGTTAACCTTCGCAGGGTTTTGGGAAGCGTACTTCAACGCATTGTTCGCCCCAATGCTCGCGCCAATAAACGAGATTTTGCTTTTGTTCATGAAAGCTTGAGCTGCAGCAAGGTCTAAAACCATTTTATTGTAATCCGCCTCTGAGAAAGAGGCTAGGTTGCCTTCGCTTTCACCGTGCCCCCACGGGTCCATTGCTAGCACATCAAAACCGTTAGTTTGCAATTCAACTGCAAATGGAGCCCACGTGTCCTTCGTCCTGCCAAGCATGGGCAGGAGGACAACCGCAGGCTTTCCTTCGTTTTCGTAATGCATTGCCTTTAGGGTCAAACCATCTTGGGTTGTGAAAGAAATCTTTTCAGCCATGGGAAAGCCATTTTGGATTGCAATAGGGGCGTTTTGCATGCGCACCCGCACCCTAAAAGCAATAAAGGCAAAAGAAATAATAAAGCTGTTCGCATGAAAACAACCACAACACCGCAGGGAATATATTTTTCGTTTGCATGATGAATGGCAAAAAAAGTGAAAAACATGGCTGCAAAAAAGTTCGACTTGGAAAAGCACTTGGCTGAAGAGCACCACGATTTGGGGCGCGGGACCAAATTGCGGGACGCCATTCTCGGCGGCCAGGACGGCCTTGTCAACGTGCTTGGAGTGATTCTCGGCGTCGCAGCAGCCACGTACGAAACCCGGATAGTAATAATCGCCGGGCTTGCGGCCACTTTTGCAGAAAGCATTTCCATGGCAGCGGTCGCCTATACGTCCACCAAGGCCGAAGAGGATTTTTACAGGAGCCAGTACGAGAAGGAAAAGGCGGAAGTTGAGAAAGGCAGCCCCACCGAAGTCGAGGAAGTGCGTGAAATCTACCGCAGGAATGGATTCGGCGGGAAAATGCTAGAGGCGATTGTAAAGAAAATAACTTCGGACAAGAAAGTCTGGCTGGAT
This sequence comes from Microcaldota archaeon, assembly GCA_013331595.1. The sequence goes on from DUGE01000052.1 coordinate 13,258, forward strand.
TTCATGATGCACGAGGAGTTGGGCTTGGACAAGCCGCAGGGCGGAGCGTTCAACAGCGCACTGCTGGTGGGAGTTGCTGCCCTAATCGGGTCAGTCATACCGCTCGCCGCGTTCTTCTTCCTGCCAGTAACCCAAGCCATTTACTCTTCCCTCGTTTTGTCGGCGCTCGTCCTGTTCGCAGCCGGCGTTGTGAAAGCGCGTTTGACTACTGGAAAATGGTGGAAATCTGGATTGGAATTGATGATGATCGGCATGATTTCCGCAATAGTTGGCTATGCGGTCGGAGCTTTGCTTGGCGTTGCAATAGCCTGAAACTGAAAGACAAACGGATTAACCCCTTACGAACAGGAACAAAAGCGCAAGCGCAATTAGGGCGAGGGTTTGCTCGTCGCCAGCCCAACTCAAGCCGAAAACGAAATCAAAGGCAGTCTGGAAAAGCACGTATGTTGTGGTTTGAATTGTCCCGAGAAATTCAGAAGCGGATGAAAACCAGTTTTCAGTCATTACTGCTCACGCCGGCCTGCGCTGGAGGGGCAGTATTTCGCCGCACTTGACGCAGGTTTTTTCCTTGTGCTTGTGGTCGAATGAAAACTCCGTGCCGCTGCAATTCGGGCAGGCGTTCTGGACCTTGTTGTGAAAGCTCTTCCAAGCCGTCTTGGTGTCGCCGAACACCCGTTGGCCGCTCTTGTCGAAAACCATGGGTTTGGCCGGCTGGCTCGGGCCTGCCTGGAGCTCGTCTTTCTTGTCCTTAAATTCCAACTCGCGGAGTTTTTGGCTGTGGCACCGTGGGCAGGAAGACCCGCGTTCGAACTTGAAATTGCAGTTGACGCATAGTTTCATAGTATGATTTTGTTGAAACTCTTTTAATAATCTACTGTATAATTCCACTATGAAAACCGTTTGCAGGGAAGCACGTTCAACTTCGGAGTTCATTGACGCAATAAGACTGCGGGTTCAAGTCTTCATTATAGAGCAGGGCTTTGCACCTGGCTGGGAACCGGATGACGAGGATAAAAAGGCAAGGCAGTTTGTTGCAATTCACAAAAGCCGCGTGGCAGCAACTGCAAGGGCGAGGAAATGCAAGGGCGGCTTTAAGATCGAACGGATGGCGGTTAGAAAAGATTACAGGAAAAAAGGCGTTGGAAAGGCACTGGCCGAGCACATTGTGAAAGCAATAGGCAAGGAAAGTAAAATTTGGCTTCAAAGCCAAGTCAAGGCCCGGCAGTTTTACGAAAAATGCGGTTTTAAAGCAAGTTCCAAGCCTTACAAATCATGGGGGTTTCCCCACGTAGACAGGTACTATTATGGATTGGTCAAATGACTTTGAAAAAACTGCTCGTAGTGCTCGATGGGGTCGGCGACTTGCCGTGCAAGGCGCTAAAGGGCAAAACCCCGCTTGAAGCTGCAGCAAAGCAGAACCTTGATTTTCTTGCCTCCCGTGCGACCACGGGCTGCATTAACATTGCGGGCGAAGTCGCTCCTGAAAGCGACGTGGGCGTTTTCAGCGTGCTTGGCTTCGACCCGAAAAAACAGCATTTCGGCCGCGGGGCGCTTGAGGCAATAGGCTCGGGCTTGGGCTTTCAGAACGGCTGGCTTGCAGTGAGGGTTAATTTCGCCACCAGCGACGCTTCGGGAGTAAAGCTTTTGGACCGGCGGGTTGGCCGAAATCTTTCAACGGTAGAATCAAAGCTTTTGGCGCAGGATATTAATGAAAACATCCACTTGCAGGACGGGACGCCTTTTGAATTTAATGCAACAGTAGGGCACAGGGCGGCGGTTGTTTTCAAAGGCAAGGGCTTTTCAAAACACATCAGCAACACCGACCCGGCTTATGTTGTTAAGGGGGGGATAGCGCACGCGCAAAAAGCGTTCGAGATGAGAGTCCGAAATTGTGTTCCTCTTGAAGAAACTAGGGAAGCGCAAAAAACCGCTGAAATTATCAACGAGTTCACATCCAGGGCGCATGAAGTTCTTGAGGAAAGCAAAACCAACAAAAAGCGCGTTGCTGAAGGAAAACTGCCGGGAAACGCCATACTGCTGCGCGATGCTGAAACGCAGTTGAACAGGCCGCAAAACCCCTGGGGCAGAGAACGATGGGCGTTGCTTGCAGACATGCCGCTTGAAGTGGGAATAGCAAAATTCCTAGGCATGGACGTAATCGAGCTCCCAACACCACATTTCGACAAGCGGGATTACCAAGTTAGGGCCGAAAAAACCAAGGAGGCATTGGGCAATTACGACGGCGTTTACGTTCATCTCAAGGGTCCAGATCTTTATGGGCATGATGGCGACGCGAAAGGAAAGAAAAAGAGCATTGAGGAAATCGACGAGTTTTACTTTGGCCCGCTTTTGAAGAAAATAAGCTTGGAAAAAGTGAGAATTGCGGTTACGGGAGACCACTCAACGCCCTGCGAACTGAAATCCCATTCGGCCGACAGCGTGCCGTATTTAGTTACAACAAACAAATTTACTTGCGGGCATTTTGAAGAGGGGTTTTGCAGGGAGAAAAAACCAATTCCTGCGCAAAAATTAATGGGAATTCTGCTCAAAAGAAAATGCTTTTATCAGAATAGCATGCAAATATCGTAATGGCCGAAGTTAACATTTTGGTTCCAAAACACATCAGCGAACTTCTCACGGCAATTGCGCGAAGGCAAGAGGAAGTGACTGGCGCATTCCTTTACTCAGCACACCCTAAAGATGCAAACGCGCGCATAGTCCATGCTTTCTTTTTGACAGGTGTGGGAGAAACCCACACAGTGCAACCAGACCAACAGAGTCTAAACGGGTTAAACGAGCTGCTAAAAAGATTGCGCCCTAAGGGAAAAATGGGCGTTATGCCTTTTCATACTCACAGCTGCGGCACTGGAAAAGAATGGTTTCATAAATTTTCTCCTGGTGATTTGCAAGCAATTGCTGGGGGGGTAAGAGGGAACCCTACTTTTGTAGCGCTATTGTATACCCCCGAAAAAATACTGGCTGCAGGACGTTTAGATAATGAGCATGTTGTGCATACGTTTGAGGCAACCCCAACACAGTTGACTAATGAAGAAAATGTGAAAGGATTATGGCGGCAGGTAGTAAAGGAAAAAGGGTTGGGGCAGGCAGTCTTTAGACTCACCTCCCCAAAACAAAGGAGAAAATAAAATCGTAGCGTTAGGGGCATTATTCTATTTGGACGCTTCCGCTATTCTCAAAAGCTGGTTGTACTTCGCCGTACGCTCGCCGCGCGCCGGCGCCCCCAATTTTATCAGCTCCGCGCCTATGCCGACTGCAAAATCGGAAATGAAAACGTCTTCAGTTTCCCCCGACCGGTGGGAAACGCAAACTTTCCACCCTGCCTTGCGCGCCGCGGCAAAAGCCCTTAAAGCTGAGCTCAAGGTTCCGGCTTGGTTTACTTTCAGCAAGAGCGTGTTGCACGAGCCGTTCTCAACGGCCTTTGCCACGCGGCCGGCGCTTGTGCAAAGCAAATCATCGCCAACAATCAGCGATTCTGGCAGGCGCATTTTCATTAGCGCAAAACTATTGAAATCCTCTTCGAAAAACGGGTCTTCAAAATAAACTATGGGGAATTCTTTCGCCAAGCGCAAATAGTAGCCCAAAAGCTTTTCCGCGGGCATGCTCTTGCCCGCCAGGACGTACTTCCGTTTTTTCTCGTCATAATACTGGCTTGCCGCGAAGTCGATGCCGAGCTTTACCTTTTTGGAATAGCCCAGCTCTTCAGCTGCGCCCATTATCAACTCTAGAGGGGCGCGGTTGTTTGAAAGGTTCGGCGCAAAACCGCCTTCATCCCCGACGTTTATCGCGCTCCGGCCGAATTTCTTCAAAAGCACTTTCCGTAATTCGCGGTAAACTTCCGATATAATCTGGATTTTTTCCGAAAGCGAGCTTGCCTCTGGAATTATCACGAATTCCTGGAAGGACAGCCTGTTCCCAGCATGGGCGCCGCCGTTTATTACGTTAGCAACGGGGGTAGGAATGGAAGGTAAAGCCTTTGGCGCACCGTTTGCATGGGCTATTGAGGTGAAGTAGCGCACTATGCCGGTTTTTTGCTCTCCAGCCTTCCAGCGCGCGAAAGCAATGCTTGCTGCAGTGGTTGAATTAGCGCCGAGGAACGCCATTTTTTGCTCAAGGAAAAGGTCAAAATTGGCCTGGTTGTCAAAAATAGGAAGGGGGAACATAGTTTGGTTAAAACGATCAATTGCCTTGCTTACTCCAAGGCCGTGGAAGGCCTTGCCGCCATCCCTCAATTCTCTTGCCTCGTGCTTGCCTTTCGAAGCGCCAGCAGGCGCAATGCCTTTGAACCCGTCAATGTCAACTTCAACAGTCGGATTGCCGCGGGAGTCAAGAACCCAACGGGCTTTCGGTCGAAGGAACAAGCAAAACAACCCCCTTTTTCACAAGACGTTGCCCAGTATTAACAACACCAGGCTCCCCTCAATTCCACTAATACTTCGCAGGTTATGGTTTTTTCTGCTTCGCAAAAACACCATGATGCAACGCGGGCGAGCTTAGCCTTTCAAAAACAACCTGGCAAATTTTCAACCCCGGCCGCAGAATAAGCGTGTTTTTCGATAAATTTACTATCTCCAAAACTTGCTTGTTTTCAACACCGGGCTGTATTAAACTGGACGAAATGTGAACCATCAAACCAATCCTGGCAAACCTACTCCTCCCTTCAATCAGACCACAAAGATAATTAGGCATTTTGATTGTTTCTTCAGTTATTCCCAGAATGAGTTTGTTTGGTTTTAATTTAATTGATTCATCTTCATTCAATTCAATCAATTCAGTTTCTTTCATTAATTCATTAACATTTTCACTTACTACTAATACTCTTTTCCCCCCTTTCAAAACCCTAAAACTTTTTCCTAGCGTTAAATCTACGGAACACGCCCCAACATTACTTTTGTTTAGGGGTGTTATTTTCAGGCTTCCTTTTTCCAATTCTGAGAGAATTTCTTTCTTCGCCAATATCATTTTTTCCAGCCTTTTTTGTCCGCTTGAAACCCAACCCCACTAGCTATTAGTGGAAGTTAAGGGTGGGTGGTTGTGGTTTTCCGCCTTTTTCAGCTTTTATTAAGTTTCGGCGGGTAATAAATGTGGTGCATTGCTTTTGCGTTCAGGCAAGACTCGCGAGCATTATTTGCGGCAGAAAAGCCAGGCTTTCGCCTACCTGCGGATTAACGGCAGCGACGGGCAAAAGCTTTCTTCCGGCCAATTCACGCTTTTCGACTTCATTTCCAACTGTT
>DUGE01000029.1 GCA_013331595.1 Microcaldota archaeon
TGTTGCATTTCGCTTCTTCAATGAGTTTCTTGCTTGCAACCGGCAAATCTTTCACCCCGGGAACGGTGGAGCGTATTATTTCAATTGCTTCCCCGGTTTTGCGCAGTGTTTTTTCGGCAATGTCTCCCATGTTGATGCGCGCGAAAGTGGTGTCTGCAATGCCTATTATCGCTTTTCTTTTCCTCACGAGATTTCACTTCCTTCAAGGAAAACCAGGTTGTCGCGTTTTGCGTAGGCTTTTGCCTTTGGGATTGAAAGCGCTTTGCCGATGTCGAGCATTTCGCACACTAAAACTGCAGGGGGCAGGCCCGCCAGTTCGCAAAGCCTGAGCGCTAGTTCAGTGTGCCCGCGCCTTCGTTCCAAACCCCTGCCTATCAAGAGGGGGAGGTGGCCTGGGCTGTGGAATTGCCTTTCGAATTCCTTCCTGTTTGCATTTTTGCCTGAAATTTTCGTGNNGTCGTCGTCCGTAACGCCCGTAAACGCATTGGCGTGGTTGATTGCTATTGAAAATGCCGGCGCATCGCCGTAGGCAGTCTTTTTCAGCGCAATTGTCTTGAGGGTAGTGTTCCCGCTTTTGACTAGAACTTCGCTTGCAAAAGGCAGGTTGAGCGCTTTGGCCGTTTTCCCGTCCGTAGCCATGCAAAGCAAGCCGCCCGCGTCCTTGCGCATTACCGCTATCTTTTGCGGGGTGGCGAAGCCTGCGGGAAGGACTAGGTCCGCTTCCGCCTCTCGCTTTTCAGAGTCGAAGAGAACTACGAATTTTCCACGCTTCAGCGATTCCAGCGCCTTGCCTAAACCCAGATTTTTCCCATGCATGTCCCCACCCGCGCAAAATAGTAATTGACCATAGGATTTTGTGGGCTGGCTTTAAATATTTTACTCAAAAAAGATGTTTTACTCGATTTAGAGTAATCTTTCTGTGCCTCTATATTTTTGCATTAACTCTCTGTTTGCAATCATTGCCGTTTTCGGGTGGTCGGGTCTGCTGACTAACTTTCCCTCTCTAAACAGTTCATCCGTCGCTTGTTTCCCTTCATCGTAAAAAGGTCTTGGCAGCATTCTTCTAGGCAAGTTTCTCCTTGCTATCCTGAATAGGGTGGTCTCTTTAGCAAGCCCAAACAATAAAATATGTTTTATTGCTGCTATTCTGCGCTCCCCGTCGAATGCTCTTGCGGTTATAGCTTTTCTCAGTATTCCAATATCGCTGGCGTCTAAATATTTCGATTCTTCAATGCGTTCTAATAAGTCTGTTGGCGTTTCAGTAATACCTTCCGGCGGTTCAACTTTAGGCCTTAGCTTTTCGCCCGTGGCTTCCTCTTCTCTAGTCTCGTGTTCTCTTACCAGCTGCCCGGCAAAAATATGTTGGTCCGGGCCTGAATAGCGCTTGAACCTCTCAAGGCTTTCCGCAGGGCTCAAGTGGCCTTTTTCATCCAACCTTTGAATAGCCCAACTAATCGTTCTCCGTTGTTTTGGCGTGAGATGTGTTAGCGAAGATACGAATTGTGCGACTGGATCGATCTCTTTCTTTTTCGTCGTTGCAGTCGTTGCGGTTGGGATTCTTGTCTTGGGGATTCGCTTTTCCAACTCCCTTTCGAAATACTGCCATGCTTCCTTTAATGCCTCTGCCTTACGTCTTGCTTTTGCGTAGGCGGCTATCCAAGTTTTACGCTGTTCCGGCGTGGCGGAATACGCTTCAAAAACGTTTGACATGGCGCTTTCCGCTTCAAGAATCCCCTTTATGAGCGGGTGGTCTGCAAGATTCCAAATGCGGCCAGTTTCTGTAATTATGTTTAGTTTTTGTTGACCGGTAAGTTCAGCGGGATGTTGAGCTAAAAAATCTTCAAGGGCAGCGGCTTTGGCCGCAGCTATAACCAACTCCGGCCTGCTTTTGATTATCTCCCCCTCTATCTTTGCTTGTGGATTTATTCTCGCAGCGGCTCCCTGGATAAATTTGGCTTTGAATAGCGTTTTAAATTCCGCGTACTCCCCCTTTTCTTTTGCGTGCCGTTCCGCAATGTTGACGGTAGCGGGGGCCGCAATTACTTCTCTTATTTCTTCTAAGAGCACTTCTTGAAATTTTTCGTGATTTCTTTGAAGTTCGCTTAAATCTCCACCTAGTTCTTTTCGGTCTTTTTCTCCCTTTCCCCCGATTTTTCTTCCAATGCCCCTGGTTCTTGACTTAAAGTTTCCTTGGCCCAGGCTGGAAATCGCTTTGTTGGCAGCTTCTCTGATGAGTGGCTCTAGCCAAGGGTAAAGCTGAAAATTGATTTTTCTGTTTAAATAGAGATTTCTTTTCCGCTCATCTGCAAGGGCACGGTCTAGAACTTCCCCCCACGGTCTCGTCCTGAACCTTTCCAAACCCAACATTTTTCCAAACCTTTCATCTAACTGTCGGCATAGATTAAAACTCTTACCGTGGCGCCGTTCTTGAGCGCCAAGCTTTTACGTAGGAACGCCGGCGCGATGACTTCCATCACGCTGACGTCGTGGTGCGTCCTGTCCGGAATTATTACCGCCCCTTCTTCCGAACCGTTTATGCTTGCCTTGAAGCATTTTGCCCCGCCATAGAATCGCTTTGCCTTAGTGTCTCGAAACCCTGAAATCTTGATTCCTGGCGTTGAATGTAGTTTTTCACTGTTTTCCAAGTCGGTTTTTCCCGTTATTTTCAGGTTGAGCGTTCCAGGATAGGGCGTAAAGCCGAGCTTTGCCTTGATTTGCTTTTTGTAGCCTTTGAGGGACATATAGTGGGCGCCGTCGTGCATTCCTTCCACAACCGCTCCGTGGATTTCGAGCCTGTTTTTTGTGGTTGTAATCGCTTCACCTAGGCCTGCGAGAATCTTAAGCGCGCTGTTGGTAAGCCTGTGGCCAGCCGGGGCTTTTTCAATCATCCCCTCGTGCTGTAATTGCAAAAGCCACCTGGAAACCGTTTGTTGTGAAACGCCCACCTCTTGCGCAAGCTGGCCGGTGGTTTTTTTCCCCTTGTTTTTCGCAAGGTTCAACATCAGGTTTAAGGGGTTGGGCTTCATAAAAATCAGTCTCTGCCTGTTTTTTCCTTCCATTCTTCAACTAACGCATTTATCTTTCTCGCTCTTCCCAAACCGAAATGTTTCTTGAGTTATTTAATGCCAACCGGGTCTATTGAGCTTGCAGTATCGTGTGCCACTTCGAACAAAATTAGCCTTCCTTCGGGCGTTATCCCAATATTTGAAGGACGAATGTCCGTTGTTTTTTCGCCCCAGATGCCTTCCCAAATGCCGCCTTCTATTCCCGCGTTTTCTAATTTTATTTCCAGGGGCGCTATTATCTCTTCAGGTAATCTTTTCCTGTATTGTGAGCAAACTGGACAAAATTCGGAGTGATTTGGAGCTTGTATTCTGGTAAACGCCCCTTTCGGTATGTCCGATCCGTCCAAATTTTGTTTAGGCCGGTCGGAATGCCTGTGCTGCATGTATTCGGCGCTTTTTTCTTCCAGTTCAACTGCCTTGCTTACGAGTGCAACTAACCCCCGCGTTTTTCGGGTGTTTCTCTCGTCAAATCGTTTCCAGTTTTTTTTGGGTTCTTGACTGGGGTTTACTGGCCGTTTGGTTTGAACGTTTGCCGCTTGCGCAACTTCATACTGCAATACCCTTACTGGCTGTTCGGCATGCGTCATGCCTTCCAACGCGACTTGTGCTATTTTGTGAATGTATTGGAGGGTCAGCGCCTGTTTTCTACTCGCTAGGGTAGCGATTTTTACGGCCCTGGTTCCTCTTACGGTTGCTGTCCCGTAAGTGCCTTCAAACACTTTAACCATAACTTTTTTTGTAACGCGAAAGATATAATATGCGCCCCGAATTTTACTAGCCCAAAGAGTTGCTTTTAATGCCCGCCCTGCACCCTGACGTTTTGAAGATAGCGCGAGCCAAAGGCTTTGCGGATTTCACTGAAATCCAGACGAAAGCAATGCCCGTGATCATGGCCGGCAAGGATGTGCTGGTTATTGCGCCAACTGGCGTGGGAAAAACTGAAAC
>DUGE01000035.1 GCA_013331595.1 Microcaldota archaeon
TCCCTGCCTTAAGGCCAGAGGCTCGTTGACGGAAAAATCCTGCAAAAGCGGGTCTGCCAAGACGTCTTTCGCTATTCGCTCCAAGTTCCAAAGGCCGCTCAAGCCCGACAGGGCGTAAGCGTCGACAGTATCAACTTTCGTGAGCTTGAAGCCCTGTTCTTTTGCCGAGGCAAGCAGCCCTTCGGCGAAGACGTTGCGCACTGGAGGCTTGAAACCAACTTCAATCTTGTGGAAAAAAACTTTCGGACCCATGCCACGCAACCCATAGGCACCCGTGAAAAATAGTTTATCAGGGGAAACAGTTTCACTCAGTCGAAATATATAATACAATCGACCTGCAAACCAAATTCATGAAATGGCATTCGCAAACCGAAAAACTGGCGTTCCTAAGGCAGGCGTTGGAAGACCCTGTTTTCAAGCAGGCGAGAATAGTCAAGGCAAACAGGCACCTGAGATTAAGAAAGCCAATGGCGGAACTTAGGAAAATGCTTGACGGCATGCTTGAAGACCACTGGAATTGGCTGGAAGCAAAACGACTAGCTTCCGAAAAGGTAAGACATGGAGAAATTGCGGAACGGCTTGGAGTTAATTTTTACACCATGCGGAGTTGGCTTAATGGAAAACGACCGTTTTCGATTAAACCGGGCCTAGATGAAAAAATATACTCGCCGGTTCCCTTCACCCCCGAAATGGCGTTCTTAACTGCAGCATACACTTCAAAACACTTGTACTCGAGTCGAAGCAACTTGATGATTACAAGAGAGCAACACCCTCAACTTTACTATGAAACGCGTGCAGCCTTAGCTAAACTAGGATTTAAGGTGACAGAGCATTTTAACGAGAGAAAGGGATTCAGCCGGTTGGAAGTAGTTAATCCTACAAGACTAAAGGATGCTTTGGAAAAATATTCCACTAGACAAAAAGGCGTGCCGCTTCATTTGCTGGATGAAGAACAAAAAATAAGGGCGTATTTGCGGGCGTTGACTATGTCAAATGGGGTAGTTAATATTGAAACGCTGGCCAAAAGGAAACACCTGTCTTTTTCGCTTCTAATGCCTTTCAAGTCCGTAGCATTGCTCTTCGCAAAAATCGGCTTGTTTCCAACAATTAGCAGCGCCAAAAAGGCTGTGAGGCTTAATTTTACCAGGTCAGAATTGGGACCGCTTGAACTGAAAGGTTTATTGGGTACAGAACACGCGGAGAAAATAAGAAAACTAAGACCAACGGTTAGTGAAGACAATACACATCAGGATATAGATAAAGTTGAACAGGTTCTTTCACTAAAAGCCCAATTGAGAGATCCTGCAGAAATAGAGAGAGACACGGGGGTAAATAAAAACACGGTTACAGGTTGGAATAAAAGATCGGCTCCACGTTCCGCCCAAAGACTTGCCGCAGCATTCAACTTGTCGGAAAAACTTGGCCATCCGCTCGGGGTAGACCATTTCCTCAAATGGCCTTTGACGCTGCAAATGGGCTTGAACTCGCTGGAAGCTAAAAGGAAAAAAGCGCGAAAGGGGGAATAGGTCGTTTGGAAAGTTTTTTTAATTGCAATGCCTTCAAGAATAAAACTCGCTTTACTATCAGGAAAAAACAGGGTTGCACAACATGCCGTGGCGCAAGATATTCAACTGGTTCAAGGGCCTCTTCGGCAGGCACAGGCAATTCAGCCTCGGCTTGTACGGCCCCACGAATTCAGGCAAGACAACGCTTGCAAACCGCATTTCCATCGACTGGACAGGCGAGCCGGTCGGCAAGGCAAGCGAAATCCCCCACGAAACGCGCACCGTGCAAAAGAAAGAGCGCATTGAACTCCAGGTCGACGGAAAAAAGCTCACCATGAACCTCCTGGACATGCCTGGCATTGCCACAAAAGTCGATTACCGCGAGTTCGTTCCCTACGGCTTGAGCGTCAAGGAATCGCAAGACCGGGCGAAAGAAGCGACAAAAGGCATTATTGAAGCCATAAAATGGCTTGAGCACGTGGACGTTGCGCTGGTAGTGCTCGACTCGACTGAAGACCCGTACACGCAAATCAACTTGACTATTATCGGCAATCTCGAAGCAAGGAAAATACCCATCATCATATTGGCAAACAAGGTCGACGCGAAGAAAGCGAAGCCAGACCGCGTGAAAGGGGCATTCCCCCAGTACAAGGTCATTGAGATAAGCGGCCTGAAGGGCGACAACATCCACGGCCTTTACAAGGCGATTGCAGAAGCGGCTTGAGGGAAAACAAGGGTTTGAAAATCCCAGTGCCTGAATGCAGGAAATAGAACATGCAAGAAAAGTAAAAACTAAATTTCACGAGTTGAAGAAAATGCCGGTGCAAATTGAATTCGTCTCTTCAAAAACCCTGAAGAAGCTTTCTTCGGAAAAAAAGATTCAAATGGTTTTGGAGAGCGTCAAGAAAAACACCATTCTGGTTTTGGAGGAATCGCTTTCAATGGACGAGGAAAGGCAGCTGATCCGCGAGACCATGAAAGTAATTACGAAAAACTTCCCTGGAATTGAAATCTCCTCCCTAAGCCCGCAGGAGGAAGACTTGCGCGCTCAATTCATCCGCTTTCTCGGCGGGAAGACAAGCGGGCTGACGGTCGTCGGGCCTGCCAACCTAGTCAAGGAAATGAAGAAAGACCCCAACAAGCTCAGGGTCCTGACCAAGTAAATTATTCGGGTAAATGAAAACCGTTCATGCCGACCAATAAGTTTTGCATGGGTTGGCCTAAGAAGGATCGAGGTCAATCAGGATTTTCCTGCCTACTTTTGAGATTGCTATTTCCTCGTTCCCCTTCAGGCCCAGCGCTTTCTCCAAGTCTATTGGAATGCGCAATACGGTTCCCCTCGCGCTCCTGCTTAACTTCCTGTAAAGCTTTAAAGGCTCCCCCCAGATTCCGAGTTTGCGCGCTATTTCAATTGTTTTTTGCCCTTCCGCTTCGCCGATGAATTCCTCACCACAATGTGTGCAGCGAGTCCCTTTCTCTACAAAAATAAGGCCCTCAACCTCGGAAACTATATCATCCGCCTTAGCCAAAAACCCCTTAGTGCAGATCGGGCATTTTTTTCCAATGAATTCTCCTTTTTCAGTCATTTTCAGTCACCTTCAGCGCCGCTTATCGCGAAAATCGTTTCAAATTCCGGGTAAAAAACGAAAATTACTTTCTTCGAGCCTTCTTTCCCCTTAAGGAAAGCTTCAAACTTGTTTTTCCCAACTTTCTCCACATTCGCCTCACGGAGAGCGTCCCGCAAGTCCTTGTAATCCCAATTCCATTTTTTCATGTACTTGTTCCGAAAATGCTTGCTTGCCTGCAGTTCACAAGACTCCAGATCGTACATGAAAATCACTACATTAAGTAGTGAAAATCATAATATTTAACTCTTCCGTCGGAGGTTTCGTAAAACTCCAAAAACTTAATAAATAGGAGAAAATATATAGAATAGGTGAATTTGATGGAAAAAACCTTTCAAACCAAGAAGGTTGACAAGCAGGGCAGACTGACCATTTCGGAACTAAAGGACCGGGAAGTCATAGTTATGAGGGAAGAAGCAGGGGGCTTTAAGGTTATTCCCATGCATCCTGGAAGCGAATTGCTCAAGCTGGTGGACTCTGTTCCAGTCGACTTTTTCAGCTCCGACTGGAAGGAAATGAAGAGGGAGATTTACAAGCGTAGGTATCCAGGGCTCTTTGGAGAAAAAGAGGCGAGAAAATGATTTTTTTGGACGCCAATGTTGTCGTTTACGCATTGCTGAAGCCCAAAGGGAATATTTCCAACGAAACAGCGGAGAAAAAACAAAAGGCGAGAAGGATTTTTGACAAGATTAGTTCGGAAAAAGTCTTTACGACAGTCATTCACCTCAGCGAAATGGCCAACGCTGTTGAAACCGCTTCTACGAAAGAAAATTCAAACCAGGTCATAGAATTTTTGTTGAGTTTGGACAACATGCTGGTCTTACCGGTCTCAAAGCAAGACTATTTCGAAGCTACAACAACCGCAAAAAAATACTCGGTTGGGGTAAACGATGCACTTGCAGTAAACGCCTTGCTTGAAAACGGCAGTAGGGAGATTTACAGCTTCGACAAGGACTTCGACAAGGTGGACTGGGTTGAAAGACTCGAGGGCTAGAAGAAATAAAGCAATACTCGAAAAACTTGACAAGATACTCAGCAAAAGCAAGCTAACAGGCAAGGATGTTAAAAAACATTCCTGAATAATAAAAGAAAGAGTCTGGGAAAAACATAAAAATCGGCTTTTGGATAAAACAAAAAAGGTGTTTTGATTGCCCCACAAGTGCGTCCGCTGCTCGAAGGAATACGATGCTAATTCGAAAGAGCTCATGACGGGCTGTGCGTGCGGCTCGCGCGTATTCGTTTTCATCCGCCCGGGCCAGGCGCCTGCAACCGAAGAGGATTACGCCTGGCTTGAAACCGAGCTCGCGCCGTTGACGAAAGACAAGCCCGTCACCATCGACGTGGATTCCGCTGAAAACCTGCGCATTCTCGAGAAAGGCTCCTACGAAATCGACGTGAAAAGCCTCATGGGCGGAAACCCGCTCGTGGTGAAAAGCGAGAAGGGCATTTACTACATTAAAGTGCCAAGTTTCAAGAAATGATTTTTGTGCTGCCAGTTATCTTCTCTCTCTTGCGCGCATCATTATGTTCAAAACCCTCTCAGCCTCGGGGAAATACACGCCATTCCCCGCATCAGCCCTACTAATGTCTTCCGCATTGTTTGCCAAGAAGAATTTATTTTCCTTCCTCACGGCATGAAAAACGCTCTTTCGCTGATGGTCAATAACGCCGGTTTTTTCCAAGAAAGAAAGCAGCTCGTCCGCAGCTCCAGGCTCATGCTCAAAGAATTCCAATGCCCGCAGCATTACCACATTCTGGACGTTCCTTGCAAAATGCTCTTCAGTGGAATTATGGCGAACTAACCCGTTTCCCCTAACTATCGCCATATGATTTGAGGCACCAACAATGCGGGCATAGTCTAGCTTGGTCTTTTGATCGAAAACATTTTGCCAAAGAAAGTGCCCGAATTCGTGCAACAAATCGTGAAAACCAACAGTGCCCACAGTAACAACCTTGCCCCTAGTTGAAGAACAACGCCCTTCAATAGAGGAAACGCCAGCCTTGACGCTCAAACCATTATTCAAAAGAACGTGCGCAAGAGAATCCGGCACTAAAACAAGCAAAGTCTGCGGGTTGGGGGTTGAATGCCTAGTACGCGTTATGGCGTGCTCCCCTTCAGCCGAAAGCTCGCGGTCAACAAGCATAGTACTGTTCCATAATATGGGATTTTGAAAGTCCAGTTTAAGGACGGGGTATCTTCTCCCGAATTCCGAAAGCAACTGCGAATTCATATAAGAAAAGCACAAACGAGAAATAAAAACTCGTTAGAATGGGCAAGCCAACTAAAATGAAAATTAGTCTTCCATCCTTGCATCCAAAAATTTCTTCACGGCAAACAATTCCACGGCTATTAGCACCAATATCACCACGTAGGCAAGCGTTCCTTCAATGCCCTGCGTTTCAACCAAAACCGATGATGCGCGTGGCGTTTCAGATGGCGCAGCACCTTGAACGGCAAAGGAAAAAGTTTTTCCCTCGAACGGCCCGAGGCCCTGCAAAAGCCATTGCTTTCCGCTGTCGTCCTTCAAAATAAATGCGGACGCCCGGACAGAACTGTTGTTCTTCACCTTGAAATCGACAACCGAAACCAAACCATCAGCGGATTGGTAAACGCGCGAATGGCGTTCGATAATTAGCGATTTCGGTTCTTGCGGCAGGCAAGCCAAAACTCCGGACGGCTCCGTGCCGCCATTGCCGATTTCAATAATTTCAGGCGTGGTTGAAGCCAAAGGCCCGGCCGTAGCCTGTGGGAAAGGGCTTGCGCCCGTTGAAGGCGCCGGTGCGCCAGCTTTAGATAAAATAACGTTAAGCCCTCCGGCAGCGTTGTTTTCAGCGAACAAAACCACGCCAAGAACCAAATTGGGATGATTTTTCTGCGCGAAGAAAATGCTTGAAGCATTACCCAAGTTAAGCTCGAACAATGCTTCGCTGCCTGCACCGCCGTCATCAATAAGTATGAAAGACAGGCCTTCGAAAACGGCTTCATCGCCGTTGTCCATAATCTGCGCAACCGAAGGCGTTTGGGCGAAAGCAAAAACGGAAAACAGCAGGGCGAAAAAAACCGCTATGAAAATTCGGTTTGGTGAAAGCAAAAAAACCACTTTGCGCAAAAAGCTCACTTGCGGTAGCCCCTAATCCGCTGTTTCTCGCTTGATTTCTCCGGCCTTATTCCAAGCGCATTGCGGACTGTGCGCTCGCCGAAAGCCCTTGCGCGCTCGAAATCGATTTCGTCAAGCTTGTTTTTCAGAAAGCCTTTTTTTTCAAGCGCAATCTGGTTCACCAGGCGGGCGTTGGGCATTTTTTTTAAAGCACTCTCAACCGCATTGCCTACGCTCAACAGGCCTTTGGCGTAAAAAAGCGCAATGCTTCCCTTTACTTCCGGCTTTGCCTTCGCCGCATCGAGAAAAACCAGGTCGAAACCGTCCAAGTACTCCTCGGAATATTCGGCCTTGCCGCCCGCATCTGCAGCGCCCTCGCCAATCTTCAAGGCCAACTCTCCCTTTCCGACAACCAGGATTTTCATGTGGTGCATTAGGCCGGCAGGCAATTTTAAAGTTTGTCTAAAACCCCGGGAGTGCAAAGCGGTTTTTCAAAAGAGTTTTAAACCACTTTCGGTTGCTAAATTCAAAACAATGGAGGGGATTGAGGACATGGCAGTATTGACGAAAGTTGGGGTAATGTCCATGGCGAAGTTCATGGGCGCAATGGGCGCAATAATGGGATTGATCTTTGGGATAATAATGGCGGTATTTCTTAGTGCGGTTGGGACTAAAAGCGGGCTTGGCTTTTTTGGGGGGTTGGGTGTTTTGGGCATACTCATACTGCCAATCGCCTATGGCATTGGGATGTTCGTCGCCGGCGCAATCTACGCGTTCATTATGAACGTTATTTTGGGTTTGGTCGGCGGAATCGAACTGGAACTCAAGTGAAAAAAAAGCAATCCCTTTTCTTTTTTGGGCTCATTCAAATGCCCTTCCAACTGCCGTGCCTAATGGAAAAGCCTTAAGCCCTTCCCCCTCAAGAAACAAAATAGGGCCTTTCCACCCTACTACCAGGCCAGAAAGGGCATCGGTTTTAACTACACGTTCAAATGGAACTGGATAATTTTCCGTCAAGTCAACCGGAAGTTCGTCAACGAAATTTGCGGCAAAACCCTCGAGGTTTTTAGCGAGTTCCTTAGCCTGCAATAGTTTTTCCACCGCTGGCTTTTGTTCAAGCCAATCGATTTTTTGCTGGGCGTAAACCCTGCCCAAAAGCCCTTTGTCGAAAAGCAGGGATTCCACAAAACGCGCTTGCTTTCCATTCAACCCAGCAAAAACCTTGACGCCCCAGTCGGCGCCCTGCTCCAAAAGCCTTTGCTGCAAGCGCGCTTCAATAGAAACGCCCGCTTTAACATTATCGCCGAAAAGCGCGAGGTAAACGCAGTATTTCCCGCCGAAACACCTGTCGCGCAAGTTTTTGTCGTACTGAAGGCACTTGTCACCAGGGCAATCCATGCAAATGTTCCAGGCGTTGGCAATGCCGCACTCGTAGCACTCGCTGCCTGAAATTACGCCGTTGAAGCACGAAACGCAGTAATGCCCTTCAGCAAAATCAAGGGAAATCTGGGAGTTTTTTCCCAGCGGGATTTTCTCTTCAGAACCGCGGGAAGTTTCCTTCACAGTGAGCGTCGGGACTTGGTAAAACTCAACGGACGAGATTAGTTTCATCACTAAGCGCTTGAAAAAACGAGGTTAAAAGCCTGAGCAGACGTGCGTGCCGATGGCTTTTGGAGGTTAAATTATTTTCGATAAATTATCGTCAAAAGTCAAGACTTGCGCATTGAGGTTTTTAGCCTGGGCGGCTAATGCTGCATCAGTAAAGCTTATTCGGGGGTAATACTCGAAAAACAATTGCATTGCTTGCTTCAGGTTATCTATGGAAAGCAAAACGACCGGGGTTTGCTGAAGCAATTCGGTTACCGAATTCTTTACTTTTTGTTTGTCTTTGACTCTCTTTTGCAAAACATTAGCCACTTCAGCCAAAACGAGTTCGTTAAACACACTGTCTTTCAAGTCAAGCTTCAGGGCACCTTCGTGGAGAGAATCTCGCTCATTCAAAAAAGCGACTAGGACGCTAGAATCTAAAAGTTTCATTGCAGTCTCCCTCTATTCGTAAAGGATTTTGTCTATCTCCCGGCTTAAGTTTTCAGTTCCCTTCCCGAAATCAACCGGCTTTACCGCAAGTAATCCTTTTCGTTCCATTTGGCTGGCAAAAAGAAAAATAGCCTGGCTTACTACCTCGCCAATATTCTTGTCTTCCCTCCCCGCAAGCATTTTTGCCGCCTTGTAAGCCTTTTCGTCCACGTTCTTAATCAAGACGTTAACCATCACAAACCACCTAAGTATAACTAGTATAGCTGGTATATAACATTAAGGTTTATTTTAGTTAAACAAAAAGTTGATGCTCTTGATTAGAGCGTTTGATGATATCTTATTTGCCTAAAGTCGCTTTTACCAAACCGTCGAAAAGCGGTTCTGGCTCTTCAAGGCGCGAGTCGAATTCCGGGTGGAATTGGGAGCCTATGTGAAACTCCTGGGTTTTCAGCTCGCCGATTTTCATTATCTCGCGCTTGGGGTCGCGGCCCGAAAAAACCCACCCGGCCTTTTCTAGAGCGTCTACATATTCCGGGTTGATTTCATAGCGGTGCCTGAAGCGCTTGTATATTTTTTCATCCTTGTAAAGCGAAAAGGCGAGGGTGTTCTTCAAAACCTTCACGTCAAAAGCGCCCAGG
Source organism: Microcaldota archaeon (assembly GCA_013331595.1). Next base: position 8,904 of record DUGE01000035.1, read on the forward strand.
CGCGTGGTCCCGCCCATTTCACGCACTTCCCTCTGCTCAGGAAGGATGCAAATCACCGGATTTTTCGTATTTGGGTTGATTTCGGCCGTGTTTGCGTCCTTGAAGCCCAAAACATTGCGCGCAAATTCGACAATGGCCAATTGAAGCCCGTAGCACAAACCCAAGTAAGGAAGATTTTTCTCGCGGGCGTACTGGATGGTTTTGATTATTCCCTCCACTCCGCGCTCACCCCAGCCGCCCGGAACCACGAACGCATCGAAACCTTCGAGCGATTGCGTTCCTGCCTCGACTTTCTCTGAATCAATCAAAACCGCATTGAGCTTCACGCCATTGTGCAGCGCGGCATGCGCCAGCGCCTCGAAAACGCTCATGTAAGTGTCTTTCGTCGTCGCGTATTTCCCGACAACAGCAATGGTTTTCTCCACCTTAGGCTTTTTGTCGAGCAAAGCCTTCCACTCTACCAAATCGTCGTTCTTCAGTTTCAATGAAAGCTTTTCGGCAATGGGCCGGTGGATTTCCTGCTCTTGAAGCACCAAAGGCAGCTTGTAAACGCTGTCCACGTTCGCGCTGTAAAAAACGGCTTCTGGCGCGACGTTGCAGAACATGGCTATTTTCGCCCGGGCTTCCCTGCCCAGGGGCTTTTCGCTCCTTGCCACTATAATGTCCGGCTGTATTCCGCTTGCCAAAAGCATTTTCACCGAATGCTGCAGGGGCTTGGTCTTCTGCTCGCCGGTCGTTACAGTGGGAACCAACGCCAAGTGGATGAAAACGCACTCGTCGCCCTCAAAGCGCATTTGCCTGATCGCTTCCAGCACAACTTCACTTTCAATATCGCCCACAGTTCCGCCTAGTTCGACAACAAGCACGTCAGCGCCAGTGACTTTCGCACTGTTGCGGATGCAGCGCTTGACTTCGTTGGTAACGTGCGGAATCATTTGCAGCGTTTTGCCGAGATAATCGCCCTTGCGCTCTTTCTCGATAACGGCCTTGTAAGCCTGACCCATCATGAAATTCTGCTCGCGGCGGGCAAAAATGTTGAGGAAGCGCTCGTAATTGCCCACGTCCAAGTCGCATTCAAACCCGTCTTGGGTTACGAAAACTTCGCCGTGCTCGAAGGGGTTCAAAGTGCCCGCATCGCAATTCAAGTAAGGGTCGATTTTCATGCAATTGGCATTCGCGCCCTTGCTTTTCAAAATGCGGGCGATGGAAGATGACAGGGTTCCCTTGCCCAGGGAACTTAAAACCCCGCCCGTGACAAAAACATACTTAGCCATGCCCTTTTGCACCAACTTAAATGGTTCAGCCTACACGCGCTAAAAACCACTTCGAGAAATAGGGCACGCCCTCAAAAGAGTGCCTGAATAAAATTTGTTGAAACCGATTAAAAAGCTTTGCTTCATTTGACGGGCGTTATGCTGACTCGCCTTGCTGCTTTTGTAGCGTCCGATAGCTTCTCCCTCAACGCATCCAAATCTTCTTCGGTTAGTTTCAGGTCAGGATGGAAAACACGTCCCAAAAAAGAGGACGTCGACAATTCAACTAGCCAATAGTCTCCGTCCGCATGGCGCCTAGAATGGATTTTGCGGCTAAAACCTATAAAAGGCGTATCTCTCATTCCGGGCAGGGCTCCTTCCGACCTTTCTCTGAAGCGGGTGTGAAAATCGGTCGTTATCTCGTGGCATAAAATTGCTAATCTAACATTCAAACGTTCCAATTGCCGTGGGGATTTTGTCTTTATAACTGCAAATTTGCTTACACAACTCGTCCCTCCTGATTCTTCATAGGCTTTGAAACCGAGTCTCTTTCCAGAAATAGGGTGCAACGCGCATTCCTGGCCGGTAGCTCTTGGTTTCGCCATATAACTTGTTTTCACTAGGAAAATAAAAAAGGAAGAGATGAAGGGGCTCTGTTGAAAATCTTTTCTT